>CBFGOD010000214.1:0-7384 GCA_965650295.1 uncultured Shinella sp.
CAGCCAAACCCCTTTTCAGCCTCGATAAGGCCGGGAATAGCATCGATGCCCCACTTTTCCGTTTCGGGCAGGATTTCCGTAAGCACGCCGGCCTGGCGCATCCAGAGTAGCGCGCGACCCGGATCGGGCGCGGCGAGCA
Organism: uncultured Shinella sp.; assembly: GCA_965650295.1. Lineage (GTDB taxonomy): Bacteria > Pseudomonadota > Alphaproteobacteria > Rhizobiales > Rhizobiaceae > Shinella. The sequence goes on from CBFGOD010000214.1 coordinate 140, forward strand.
GCTTCTTCGTCTCCGACCACACCCGCTCGGCCGAGAGCTTGCCGAGGCTGCCCTTGGCCCGCGCGCAGGCGCGCAATCCATCGGCATCCGGCCGGCCGCTGCCATAGAGCGCGAAGAAACGGAAGAAGCGCAGGATGCGCAGATGGTCTTCCGCAATGCGCGTCGCCGCATCGCCGATAAAGCGCACCGTGCGGCTTTCGATATCCGGCAGGCCGTTCACGAGGTCGACGACCGCGCCATCGGCGGTCGCATAAAGCGCGTTGATGGTGAGGTCGCGCCGCTCGGCATCCGTCTGCCAGTCCGTGCCGAAGGCGACATCCGCATGGCGGCCGTCGGTTGATACGTCGCGGCGCAGGGTCGTCACCTCGAAGGGTTTTCCGTCGATGACCAACGTCACCGTGCCGTGCTCGATGCCGGTCGGCACCGCCTTGATGCCCGCCGCCTTCGCGCGCTCGACCACCACGTCGGGCCTCAGCGTCGTGGCGATATCCACATCGGCGACCGGCAGGCCCATCAGGCTGTTACGCACGGCACCGCCCGCAACACGCCCCTCGCCGCCGTCGCTGTTGAGCAGCGCCAGCACGGAACGGAGCGCCGGATCGGCAAACCACGCCTCACCCGAAACAGACGTCATGCATAAAGCCTTTCATAGATCACCCGCACGATGCCGGCGGTGATGCCCCAGATGTTATGCCCCTCATAGGGCATGCGATAATAGTGCCGCTCGGAGCCCAGCCAGACGCCGCTGCCCCGTTCGTGATTGCGCGGATCCATCAGGAAGGAGAGCGGCACATCGAAGACCGTCTCGACCTCCGCCGGGTTCGGGATGAGCTCGAAACCGGGCTGCACCACCGCAAGCACCGGCGTAATCGAAAACCCGGACAACGCCTTGTAATGCGGCAGCCGGCCGACCGGCTCGACGAAGCGGCGGTCGAGGCTGATCTCCTCCTCCGCCTCGCGCATCGCCGCCGTCTCGACATCCGCGTCGTCGTCATCGACGCCACCGCCCGGAAAGGCGATCTGGCCGGAGTGTTTTCTGAGCGTCGTCGTCCGTTGGGTGAAGATGACGCGCGCGTCGTCGCCGTCATCCACGACCGGGATCAGCACCGCCGCATCCCTGAGCTTCATGCCCTCGATATGCTCGATAACGCCGGGATTGAGCAGGCTGTCGCCATGATCGCGCCAGCTCTCCTCGCCGAGCGTCCGCATCTGCTCCACCGCACGACGGCGGAATTCGGCGGCACTGTAGGGGGCAAAGCTCATCGCGACAGCGCATCCAGTTCGGCCGCCGGCATGACCGGAAAGACCACGCCGCCGGAGCGCACCGCAAACATCTCGACGCGATCGATTTCAACGACTTCGCCGAGTTCGACGAGATCATACATGACCGCGCGCGAGACCAGCGCCTCCAGCCGGCCGCGCACGAGAAGATAGGGCTTCAACTCGTTGTTTTCGCCAGAGATCACGAAGCGCAGCGGATGGTCCTGTCCTGCCTCGACGACATCGCCGACATTCGTACGGAAGGTGAGCCTGCGATCCGCCCCTTCTCCGCTGACATTCATCTCGACGGCCAGAAACGGCGCATCGACGATGCGGATGCCCACCTTCTCGACCGGCGTCACGAGATAGGTCTTGCCGTCCTCGTCCTTGCGCAGCACCGTGGAAAAAAGCCGCACCAGCGGCGCGCGGCCGATCGGCGTGCCCAGATAGAACCAGGTGCCATCGGCACGGATTTCCATGTCGATATCGCCGCAGAACGGCGGGTTCCAGCGCTCGACCGGCGGCAGGCCGCGCCCGCCGGTTTCCGCGGATGCCCGCGATATCAGCGCGGCCAGTCCCGCCGCGTCGCTGCTGCCTTGAATTTCGCCCGTTGCCATTGTTCCGTCCCGGTTCAACCCTATCTCCGCGAGAGGAAAAGGTGGATACATCCTTTTTCACGAGATAGTCATTTCGTGGCCGCTTGTCAGCCACAGGTGAGCTAATAAGCTTTCTATGTAGGAGGCGAACGCGGCAAGGCCACGATTCGCCGTGCGTTTGGAACCGGTACTGGAGATAAAGATGGGCGTTCAGAATTCCTCCGAGTCCGGCCTGGACGAAAAAGCCATCATCGCAGCGGCCGAACGGGCACTTTCCGATATCGCCCTCATCCGCAAGGAGGTCGCCAAGGTCATCTTCGGCCAGGAAAGCGTGGTCGAGCAGACCATGCTCGCCGTGCTCTCGGGCGGCCATGCGCTGCTGGTCGGCGTACCGGGCCTCGCCAAGACCAAGCTTGTCGCCACGCTCGGTACCGTGCTCGGCCTTGCCGCGAGCCGCATCCAGTTCACACCGGACCTGATGCCGTCGGATATTCTCGGCTCGGAGGTCATGGACCAGGACGACAACGGCAAGCGCTCCTTCCGCTTCGTGCCCGGCCCGATCTTCACCCAGCTCCTGATGGCCGACGAGATCAACCGCGCCTCGCCGCGCACGCAGTCCGCCCTGCTCCAGGCCATGCAGGAATACCACGTCACCGTCGCCGGGCGGCCGAACGACCTTCCCAAGCCCTTCCACGTGCTCGCAACGCAGAACCCGCTGGAGCAGGAAGGCACCTATCCGCTGCCCGAAGCCCAGCTCGACCGCTTCCTGCTGCAGGTCGACGTGGACTATCCGGAACTCGCCGCCGAACGGCAGATCCTGCTCGAAACCACCGGCGTGCACGAAGCCCATGCGGAGGCAGCGATCACGGCGGCGCGTCTCATCGAGATCCAGACCCTCATCCGCCAGATGCCGGTCAGCGAAAAGGTGCTGGACGCGATCCTGTCGCTCGTACGCTCCGCCCGTCCCGGCAATGGTGTGGCCTCCACCGACAAGCACGTTGCCTGGGGTCCCGGCCCGCGTGCCGGCCAGGCCATGATGCTCTGCGCCCGTGCCCGTGCGCTCTATGAAGGCCGCCTCGCGCCCTCCGTCGATGACGTGCTGGCGCTTGCCGAACCGATCCTCCAGCATCGTATGGCCCTGACCTTCGGTGCCCGCGCCGAGGGCATGTCGGTGCGCGACGTCATTGCAGGCCTCGTCCGGCAGGCGGGCGGCTGATTAAGGAAAGCGCATGGCATCCGTCGGCCAGATCGTCGCGCCAACCCCGACCCGCGAAGTGCTTTCACGGGCGCAGGCGCGTGCGGCCCTCATTCCCGATTGCATGGTCGAAGCCCAGCGCCTCGCCAACACCGTAATCGCCGGCTGGCATGGCCGCCGCAAGCGCGGCATCGGCGAAAACTTCTGGCAGTTCCGCCCCTATGTCGACGGCGAAAGCCTTTCGCGCATCGACTGGCGCCGCTCCGCCCGCGACGACCATACCTATGTGCGCGACCGCGAATGGGAAGCGGCCCACACCGTCTGGATCTGGGCCGATCTCTCGCCGTCGATGATGTACAAATCGACGCTCGGCAGCGTCTCGAAAGAGAGCCGCGCCCTGGTGCTGATGTTGGCACTCGCCGAAATCCTCGCCCGCTCGGGCGAGCGCATCGGCTGCCCCGGCGTCATGGAGCCGATCGCCGCGCGCAATGCCGCCGAGCGGCTCGCCACCGCGCTGATGCACAACGGCACGACCGGCGGCCTGCCGGAAACCGGCATGATCCGCGGCAACAGCGATATCGTGCTGATCGGCGATTTCCTCGACCCCGTCGAGGACGTCATGAACCGCCTCGGCCCGCTCGCCCGCCGCGGCCTGCGCGGCCATGTGGTGGAGATCGCAGATCCGGCGGAAGAGACCTTCCCCTATGCCGGCCGCACTGAATTCACCGATCCCGAAAGCGGCCGGAAGCTGACGGCTGGCCGCGCCGAGACGCTGAAGGACGACTATGCCCGCGCCTATATCGCGCGCCGCGAGACGCTGGCGGATAACCTTCGCCATCTCGGCTGGAGTTTTGTGCCGCATCGCACCGACCGGCTCGCCTCCGAGGCGCTGGTCGCCGTGCACATGTATCTCTCCGGCATGCCGGCGATGAAAACGGAGGGCCCCGGCCGATGAGCGCCTTTGCCTTCGCCTTTCCCGCCGTGCTGACGACGCTGGTGCTATTGCCGGTCATCTGGTGGCTGCTGCGCCTGACGCCGCCCAAACCGCTCACGGAAGTCTTCCCGCCCTTCGCCATCCTCGCCTCCATCCTGAAGCGCGAGGAGACGCCGGCGCAAAGCCCCTGGTGGTTGACTCTGCTGCGCATGCTGATGGCCGCCGCCGTCATCTTCGCCATCGCCGATCCGGTGTTCAATCCGCGCACCAACACGCTGGCCTCCAGCGGCCCGCTCGTCCTCGTCGTCGACAACAGCTGGGCGTCGGCCACCGACTGGCCGCGCCGCGTCGAGACCGCCAACGCGCTGATCGACGATGCCGAAAGCCGCGATGTGCCGATTGCGCTGGTCCTCACCGCCGACCGCCAGCACGACGCCGTGCCCGTCGATGCCATCACCGCCCGCAATCGGCTGGCCGCCGCCGAACCGCGCCCGCTGCCGGCCGATCGCACCGCCGCCCTCGCGTCGCTGCGCACCGCACTCGACGGCACCGCCCCCGGCACCATCGCCTTCATCAGCGACGGCATGGCAAGCGGCGAAACCGACGAGACGGTCGCCGCGCTCAAGGCATTGTCGCCCGCCGAGTTCCGCCTGATCGAGAGCGACGGCGCGTCCGCCGTGGCGATCACCGCCGCCAACAACGGCGCCGATGCCCTTTCCGTCACCCTCACCCGCCTCGATGGCCGCGGGCCGCGCAGCCTGCCGCTGACCGCGCATGATTCCCGCGGCCGGCCGATCGCGACCGGCACCGCCGAATTCGCCGCCGGCGCGACCACCACGACCGGCACGATCACCGCACCCTTCGAACTGCGCAACGATTTCGCCCGCTTGACCGTCGACGGTCTCGCCAATGCCGGCGGCACCTATCTGCTCGACGATGGTTTCCGCCGCCGCCGCGTCGCCTTCCTGTCCGGCGAGGTGGTGGATGCCAGCCAGCCGCTGCTCTCGCCGCTGCACTACATCAACCGGGCGCTAGCGCCCTATGCCGACCTGATCGAGCCCAGCGTCGCCGACCTCTCCGTCGCCGTGCCGGAACTCATCGAACAAAACCCCTCCGTGCTGATCATGGCCGATATCGGCCGCCTGCCGGAGGATGTGCAGGCCGAGGTGAAGCGCTGGGTGGAGAAAGGCGGCATGCTGATTCGCTTTGCCGGCCCGCGCCTCGCCGCCGCCCCTGCCGACGATCCGCTCGTGCCGGTGCTGCTGCGCAAGGGCGAGCGCGCACTTGGCGGTGCGCTCTCCTGGTCCGAGCCGCAGCCGCTGTCCGCCTATCCGGCCAACAGCCCGTTCTTCGACATGCGCGCGCCCGACAATATCCTGATCAAGCGTCAGGTTCTGGCCGAGCCGACGCCGGATCTCGCCGAACGCACCTGGGCGAGCCTTGCCGACGGCACGCCGCTGGTGACGACAGGCCCGCTCGGCTCCGGCCGCATCGTGCTCTTCCACATCAGCGCGGAAACCGGCTGGTCGAACCTGCCGCTGTCGGGCGATTTCGTCGAGATGCTTCGCCGCACCGTACAGCTATCGCGCGGCGGCGGTGTGTCTTCCAAGGGGGGCGAAGCACAGCGCCTGCCGCCCTATCGCCTGATGACTGCCAACGGCACGCTGGCCGCCGCCACCGGCGAGGCCAAGCCGCTGGCCGCCAGCGATGGCGCCAAGGCCATCGCCACCTTCGACAACCCGCCCGGCCTCTACGGCACCGAGGACGGCTATGTCGCGCACAACCTCTTCCCGGCCGGCCATGAAATCCGCCCGCTCGCTGTCGCCGAAGGTTCCGGCGTGCTGCGCGAGCCGCTCGCCGGCAAGGAGACCTGGTCGCTGAAACCGCATCTCTTCACGCTCGCCGCCCTGCTGTTGCTGGCGGACTGCGCCATCGTGCTCCTAATGGGTGGCGCCTTCGCCGCTGCCGCCCGCCGCGTGCCGGGGCGCGGTGCAGCTGCCGCCGTGCTGTTGGCATTGATGGCGGGAGCATTGATCGCCCTGCCTGGCGAAAGCCGCGCGGACGATGCCAAGCCCGGCGACGACACGATCCTCTCACAGCTCGACACGACGCATCTCGCCTATGTCGTGACCGGCGAAGGCGAGGTCGATCGCATCTCCGAGCGCGGCCTTGCCGGTCTCACCGAATTTCTCACCTACCGCACGACGCTGGAGCCCGGCGAACCCGTCGGCGTCGATATTTCCAAGGACGAGCTGTCGCTCTACCCGATCATCTACTGGCCGGTGAGCGCCAGCGCGGAAATGCCCTCCAGCGCCGCGATCAGCCGCATCGACGCCTATATGCGCAATGGCGGCACCGTGCTGTTCGACACGCGCGACCAGTTCATCTCGCTCGACGGCAATGCGACGAGCCCCAACACCGAGCGGCTGCAGGCGATCCTCGCCAATCTCGACATTCCGCCGCTGGAGCCCGTCCCGGCCGATCACGTCCTGACCAAGGCCTTCTATCTGCTCGCCAATTTCCCGGGACGCTACGCCGGAAGCCCGCTCTGGGTGGAGGCCGAACTCGACCGCAAGGAAGACCCGTCCCGCCCGGCCCGCGCGGGCGACGGCGTCTCGCCGATCATGATCACCGGTAATGATTTTGCCGGGGCCTGGGCCGTCGATGCCAATGGCATGGCGCTGCTGCCGACCGTGCCGCCGGACGAGGTGCAGCGCGAACACGCCTTCCGCTCGGGCGTCAACATCATGATGTACATGCTGACCGGCAACTACAAGGCGGACCAGGTCCACGTGCCCGCCCTCCTCGAGCGGCTGGGGCAGTGACATGACCATACAGTTCTCCCCCTTCCTGCCCTGGATCGCCATTGCCCTGATCGGCCTTCTCGGTATCGTTCTGGCTGCCCTCGGCCTCTGGCGCGGCCTGCGCGGCGCGCTGGTGCGTGCCTTCGCGCTTGCCCTGCTCGTGCTGGCGCTCGCCAATCCCGTGCTGATGCAGGAGGATCGCGAGGCGCTGTCGACCGTCGTGCCCGTCATCATCGACCGCAGCCAGAGCCAGGACAGCGCCGAACGCACGGCCGAAACGGATGCCGCGCTTGCCGGCCTCAAGGAGCGCTTCTCCCGTTACCCGCGCATCGAGCCGCGCATCGTCGAGGCAGGCGACGACGGCACGTCGGACCCGCCCTCACCCCGCCTTTTCGACGCCCTGAACTCGGCGATTGCCGACGTGCCGCGCTCGCGCGTCGGCGGCGCGATCTTCAT
>CBFGOD010000215.1:0-7375 GCA_965650295.1 uncultured Shinella sp.
CGCGTATCCCCGTTACGCGCGTTGACAACCGGATTTGCCCGCCCAGTGTTTCCACGCGCCGTCCCATGGCTTTGCAGATGTTGGAATAATCGACGATGCCGGTCGAGGGAACGAGAAGCGCGCCGAGGCCGCTGATGTTGGGCTCCCGCTCCTTCAGTTCCCCGGCGTCGAGCCTGATGACCTCGACCCCGTTCTGTTTCGAGCGCTCGTATAGCGCTTGCATGCGCAGCATTTCGGGGGCGGACGTTGCAACCAGCAGCTTGCCGCAAACATCGAAGCGAATGTCGTTGTCGGTGCAGAACGCCTTGGTCGCTACCGCGCCCTTGCGGCAAAGTTCAGCCTTCAAGCTGCCCGGCGGATAATATATTCCGGCATGGATGACACCGCTGTTGTGCCCCGTCTGGTGCCGTGCGAGCCGATCTTCCTTTTCCAGCAGCACAAGACTGATGCCCGGCTTGGTCTCGAGAAGTCGCATGGCGGTTGCCAGGCCGACGATGCCGCCGCCGATGACGCAGTAGTCGAAGATCATGTCCGGTGCTCTTCAATGTGCCGCCTGGCCTTCAAGATGGCCCTCCCGCACACGATAGGTTTTTCCGGTTCCGTCGAAAAGATGGGTTCGAGTACGCCGGCGCGAAAATGAAGCTCTGCGCCGCGCATCTATCAACGGCTTGATGATGACCGGTTGGTTTGCCGCCGACATCCCGTTGGAGCTGTCTAGAGCATTTTCGGTGAACTCTGGTTCACCGGAAATGCTCTGGTTTTTGTTTTTGCCGCATTTTCCGACGCCGAAGCGATCTCGCTTCGGCTGGAAATGCTCTAGCGGGAATCGCTTGGCGGCAACGGTGGCAGGACTGCAAGGCGTCTCCCGAGCGGTAAGGCATCCAGCAGGATCGAGACACCGGCTCCATCCTGCCGGCTGAACGCAACACCGATCTTGGTGAAGACGTCCTTGCCACCGTCTCGTTCGCGAATTGCAAAGACGTCAAAGTCTGGTTTTCGTCCTTCGGACATCTTGGTTTCTCCTTTCCTGGATTGAAATCCTTTTCTCGATTGCGGTCATGAATCGCGGAATGCGCGGCTGAAATAGTCGGTGAGCGGCTTCATGACATAGCTGACGGGGGAGCGGCTGTCGGTGGTGATGAAGGCTTCGACCGGCATGCCGGAAACGAGCGTATTCTCGCCGAGCCTGCCGATCTCGGTCTCCGAAAGCGCGATCTCCGCGAAGTAATAGAGACCCTGGCTTCGTTCATCGATGAAGGCGTCCGCCGAAATCTGGAAGACCTTGCCGAAGATGATCGGCGTGGTGCGGCGATGAAAGGCGACGAAGCGCAGGGCGGCGTCCTGTCCTATGTGGACCTGGTCTATGTCGGCGGCATCCACCCGTACCGTCACCGTTTGGGGCAACACATCGGGAACGATGAACATCAGCGCCTGCCCGGGCTGCGCCACCGAGCGAAGCCCCTCGACCTTGAGGTCATGAACGATCCCGCCGATGGGTGCGCGGATTTCCAGCGTCGTCAGTTTCTGCAAGATGGCGCGCCGGCTTTCCATCAGGCGGATGCGTGCCTGGCCAAGCTCGTTCAGCTTGTCGGAATTGGTCTTGCTATCGCTTTGCAGCTTTGCGTTCGATTGCACTTCGAGTTCGGCGATCTCTCCCTTGAGTTCGGCGATCTTGGCGACCGAGATGCCGATCTCGCCCTTGGTGTTGATCACATCGTTGCGGGCGGCGTTGAAATCGGCGACGAGACCGATCTTTCGGCTGAAAAGCCGTTCGGCAATGGCAAGCTGCTCGTTGAACACATCGAGTTTTCCTCTCCGCGACAATAGGACGGCCTCTTCTCCGGCGATCTGTTCGCGGATTTGCGCGACCTGCTCGTGCATCAGGCGTTTCTCGGTCTCGATGGAGGCATGGTAGACGTCGAGCTGAAGCTGCTGTCGTTCGATGAGCCTGTGGTAATAGGGGATCGTGCTCGACGCCTTGATCAGCAGCGGGTCGGGGGAAAGTGTTTTGGCGCCGGCAATAAGGGCCTCCAGCCGCGCCTCGTTGGCGAAGATCTCGAAAAGTTCACCTTCGATCACCGAAAGGTCGGATTTCAGCGGATCCTCGTCGAGCTTCACAAGGATCTCTCCCGCGACGACCTTGTCGCCGTTGTGATGGTAGACCTTGGCAACGACGCCGCCGCTCGGATGCTCAACTGCGGTTCTCGTCGTGGCCGCCTGGATCTGGCCCTTGGCGATCACCGCACCGGCAATGCTGAAGCTGGTTCCCCAGCCGAGGATGACGCCGACGAGCGCCATGGCTGCCAGAAGGCCGATGCTGAGCGGCTGCCAGATCATCCAAGTTCGCCTTCGCATCCCATCGCCCCCCATCGCCCCCCATCGCTCAAAGCTTGTGCTTGCTGTCGAGCTTGACCACGTTTCCCGCTTTCCCGGCTTTCGCCATGCCTTCCTGAAGGGTTTCCTTCAGCTGACCGGCTGCCATGGCGAAGCGGCGCTGCGACTGAAATGCTTGCAGGCCCTTGCGGCTGAAGATAATCATGATGCCGCCGCCGGCCAGAAAATCGGTGACGAAATCCTTGAAACGTCCCGGAAGGCCTTCGCGCAGGACTTGGTCCGGTTCATCGAGTACGAGGATCTTCGGCCGACGATAAAGCGCGCGCGCGAAGGCGATCATATGCCGCTCGCTTTTGGAGAAATTGCCGCCTGCGGCATCGACTGACGTCTTGTAGCCTTCGGGAAGGCTCATGATGAGATCGTGCACGGCGGCAAGGCGCGCAGCCGCGACGAGCGCTTCGGGGTCGGGCGTCCTGTCGAAACCGGCAATATTGTCTTCGAGAGTGCCGGGCAGGAAGGAGACCGTCTGCGGCACATAGCCGATGGTGCTGCGGGCCTGATCCAGCGAAAGCCGTTCGGCCTGTATGCCGCCGATGAGAACGGTCCCGTTGCTTCGTTCCAGGCGGCCGAGAATGGCCTCCGCGAGCACGGTCTTGCCGCTCCCCGTCCGGCCGGTGATCTCGACAGACGTGCCCGGCCCGATGTCCAGGCTGACGCCGCGCAGGATCTGCTGGCGGGTGGTCGCAGAGCGGACATAGAGGTTCCCCAGCGTGACGCTCGCCGCAAGCTCGCCGCTTCCCGCTGTGCCGAGCCGCGTGTCGCGCTGATTGAGGCTGGTATCCAGCCGCCGCCAGTCGGCGATGCTTTCCTGCAGGCGGGGTAATTCTCCCAGGAACCGCTCGAAGGGAAAAACCACGCGGACCGCAAGGTAATTGGTTGCCACCATGGCGCCGATCGAAACGTCGCCCTTTATCGCATGATAGGCCCCGACCGCGAGCAATGTATATTGCAGGAGCATCGCCAGATGCTTGGAGCCGATCTCGAAACAGGCATCCCAGTCCTTCAGCTCGATCGCCCGGTCCCGAGAATCCCTGCGGGCTGCCATCCAGCGATCGATGAAAGCCGCCGTCATCTCATGAGACCGGATGACATGTCTCGATCCACCGATCTGTTCTCTCAGCACGCTGACGGTGTCGCTCGCCTGCGTGGCGCGCAGATCGTAGTCCTTCACGAAATGCTGGCGCAGAAGTGCGACGATGAGGATCAGCAGCAGTCCGGCGACCACGATCCAGCCGAGCGAGGCGTGGAGGATGAAGATCGGAATGAGGAAGATCGGCGACCAGATGAAGTCGAGTATGGCGATCAGCGAACCGGAGTGAAAGAAGGAGCGGAGCCGGTCCAGTTCGTTGAGTTCGGGCGCGGGTTTCGGCCCGGCATTCGTGAGATAGGCGTTGCGGTTCCTGGCTTGGAAAATCCCGGTTTCCACTGCCTCCTGAAACTGGGCGCCGAACCTCGCCATGATCCGCCGGCGCGAATAGTCGATGAGTGCCATCAGGACGAGAAGTGCGGCCACCAGCACGAAAAGCGCAATCAGCGTTTCCTCCGCCCGCGAACTCAGCACGCGGTCGTAGACGAGGATCATGAAAAGCGGGCCTGTCAAACGCAGGAGGTTGTAGAAGAAGCTGAAGGCAAGGGAGAACAGGAAGATATAGCGGACCCTGTGCAGTGCCTGACGCAATATCGTACGGCTTGAAGCAGTGGACATGAGCTCATCCACGGGAAAAACAGCCGCGGCAATCCATGCCGACGGCCGTCTTCCCGATCCTTTTTCGCTATGAATGCGCCGGGCAACTGCGTGCGAATATGCCCGGCGCGGTTTTGCTACTTGCGCTTCACCTGGTTGATGTTGAAGGAGATGATCACCCGGTCTGCATTTCTGCCGGGCGCCGTCGCCATGTTGGAATCGACACCATGGTAGAGCCAGCTCGGGAAGAACAGCATCCTGCCCGCCACGGGCTTGTAGTTGACTTTCGTCCAGCAATTGCGCGGGCGCTTGCGCTTCGGCAGATATTTTGCCTGGTTCATCAGCAGTGCGGTGCGCGGATCGACAAACTCGATGTCGCCGGAGGCTTCCGGCGTCTGCACATAGTACACGCCACTCCAGATCGCGCCCGGATGAACGTGCATGCGGTTGCCGTTGCCGGGCGGGTTGATGATCGACCACATGGTGGTGACCTTCAGATCGTGATCCCGCGCATAGCCGAGCTCCTTGGAAATATGCGAGCCGACCTGATGAATGTGCGACAGGATGCTGTTGTAGTCTTTGGATTTGTGCAGGTTCGTGTCGCTGTGCCAGCTTCCGAGTTCGGCGGTGTTGGATTTCGTGACGCCGATCTTGTCGGCTTCGCGGTTGCGGTAGATGAGGTCGAGCAGAGCATTGTTCAGCCCGTCGGGATCGGGAAGATCGAACTGATAGACCATCGTCGGGAAGTAGTCGGTACGGCTGATATTCACCATTTCGTTCATCGTCGTCTTCCTTACGCAGAATTCGATAAAGCGCTGTTCGTCCGACCACCGGTCGGTGCCAGCCGCCGCTTGGGACCCGACGCCTCGCTTGAACTGTCGGTCGGCATTCCTTGATACACGCCGGAATCTTCGGCTTCGTGCGACGTTTGTGCGATGCCGGCCGGAAATCCTTCGGCTAGGGTTCGCGATTGGATGGTCCCGGGTTTTCCGGCGGCCATGGATATCGAGCGTGGCTCATGGGCCTCTTTTTCCGAAAATGGCGCGTCTGCAACGCCACGCGCAACTGGTGCCGAACCGTGATTGCCTGCGGCGCTGGGGCGCTGGCTCTCTGTGTCGCTGCGCCCACGATTGCCGCCGACGGCCGTCCGCCGCCCTATGACAGCACAGCCGATACGGTCTTCGACATCATAACGGCCGATGATCCCAGCAGCTTCCGGTGCCTCACTCCGCTCGGTCACGGTGCGCGTCAGATCTGGGACAAGCGTGTCGATGGCGAGCCGGTCGTCGAGGCGTTGCTTTTCGTTGCTGACTATTCCGATGGCGCATCGATCGAGATTGCCGTCAATCCGGAATTCCTGACCGTCGACAAGGCGCGCGAAGAGGCGATGCGTTATGCGGTTCCGCTTGGGCGCCTGCCGTCCGTCCTGCGCATGGGCGTGAAGCGTTTCAGCATTCACCAGGGCGACGAGGGCTTCCATGCCGGAACCGGCCAGATCGTGGTCTATGCTGGCAGGGCGGCGCGGCGCATCGAAAAGGCGCATCTGGAAGAGTCGCTTTTTCATGAGGCCGTTCATGCTGCCCTGGACGACGATCACCGGATGTCCGTGGGCTGGCGGGACGCCCAGCGACGCGACGGCGGCTTTCTGACATCCTACGGACAGGCGACGCCGGACCGCGAAGACCTGGCGGAAACGGCCCTCTTCGCCTTCGCGCTCCTGCACCATCCGGAGCGGTTTCCGCCCGTCGATACGGAAACGGTGCGCCAGACGGTGCCGAACCGGCTTGCTTATATCGCGCAGTTGTTTCCGCAGGGGCAGCCTTCGACATCTGAAATGAAGCTTTTGCGCCCGTGTCTGGGCGATCATTCGTGAGCCGGGACAGCGGCTGGTGGTCGACATGATAGTCATGGATGAGAATTCCGATAAAAAGCCTTCCAACAATCTCGGGGAATGGCTCGATCTTCACGGGTTGAGCGAGCCGCGTTGTTGCGCGCTGCTTCGCGCCGTCGAGGATGATCTTGCGGAAGGGGTGCCGCATGCGTTGACGGTTGCATGGCCCGGTCCGCTCGAACCCAATGCAGCGTGGCAACGGGCCTTGACCGCCATGCTCGACTATTTTCCGGCACATGCCGAAAGTATTTCGCGGGCCTATACGGCGACGCACAAGGTTCGGGCGGCAGGCGATATACGGGCGCCGAGGGCGATGACCGTCGCGGACGGCGGTGATGGCTTCCCGACGGTCTATTTCTCGTTTGACGGTGGTGCGGCAAGCCAGATGGCGATCGCCCATGAATTTGCGCATGCCTTGCAGGTCATCGCCAGCGGCGGCGCCTTCACGCCGCCGGTTACGCGCGAAGTCTGCGCCTTCCTGGGAGAGGCCGCACTCCTGCAATATCTGGAGACGTTCAGCCATCAGGAATATACGGCCGTGGTGCTGGTCTGGCGGCGTGACGAATATGTCTACTGTCATCATTATGCAGCGGCGCTGAAACTCGCGCTGGGCACGCCGACGGCGAAATACAGTTATGAATGGAACTATCCGATCGCACGGCTTCTGGCCCGCGAGGCGAAGAAAAACCTGTCGTCCGAAGATGTATGGCGGCTTTTCGAAGGCAAGGAGGACCTGAGCGGTCTGATGACTGCACTTGGCTATTGACGAATATTCCGTTTAGCAGGATCGTCTAATCGGAAGAGGACGCCCGGCTCCGACAGGGGGCTGGCCGTCCGACGGGAGGAGCGGCTGATGGCCGTGAGCTTCGACGCTATTGATTGGCGTGCTCACCTATCCTCCCGACTGCGCATGTTGTGAACTGCCCGCGACGGTCAAGACCCTTCATTGGCTCCGGCCACCCCGTTTTCGGCAGGACATGCGTTCAGAAGCTGGCGCTTCCGGAGTGGTTCCGCCGGCCAGGGCATGTTGGCGTGGTCCAAAGTAGATCAGCCGTATCTTCATGAAAATCGAAGCAACGCGACGACGGACGGATTCTGTCCGCGCGATCTATTCAGGAGAACACCGATGCCTGCAATTCTTGACATGAATGCACCGCGCGCCTCCTCCAATGGTGGCGATATTCTTGAAACCAAGACATCCCTGCTCGACTTGTCGGCCTTCTGGCGGGCCGGCGGCGACGATCTGTATGGCGACATCAGCTTCGCCCTGCAGCCGATTTCGAACGATGGCAACGAAGGCGATGAGGGCGATGAGGGCGACGAAGGTACCGAGGGTGACGAAAACGACGAGGGCAACGAGGGCGACGAAAACGACGAGGGCAATGAGGGTAACGAAGGCGATGAGG
>CBFGOD010000216.1:0-7353 GCA_965650295.1 uncultured Shinella sp.
TGGTATTTTCTGTTATGCTCGACGGAGGCCAAGGCAACACGCTTGCCCGTACCGGTGGAGCCCGTAAACGTGACGGCGTTGACATCGGGGCTGTCGAGCATGGTCTGGCCGACAACGGAGCCCTTGCCCATGACGAGGTTCAAAACGCCCTTCGGCAGGCCGGCGCGCACCAGGATATCGACGATCGCCCACGAACAGCCGGGCACCAGTTCGGCCGGTTTGAAGACGACCGTGTTGCCATAGCAAAGCGCAGGCGCGATCTTCCAGGCGGGAATGGCGATCGGGAAATTCCACGGCGTGATGATGCCAACGACGCCGACCGGCTCGCGGGTGATCTCGACGCCGATATTGGGACGCACCGAGGGCAGCGTCTCGCCGGCGAGGCGCAGGCATTCGCCCGCGAAGAAATCGAAGATCTGGCCGGCGCGCACCGTCTCGCCGATGCCTTCCGCCAGCGTCTTGCCCTCTTCGCGCGACAGCAGGCGCCCAAGCTCGTCCTTGCGGGCGAGGATCTCGTCGGCCGTCTTGCGCAGGATGGCGTGGCGCTCGAGAATGCCGGAGCGCGACCAGGCCGGGAAGGCCGCCTTGGCCGCCGCAATCGCCGTCTTGGTATCTTTCACGGAGGCGCGGGCATACTGGCCGACGACATCGCCCGTGTTCGACGGGTTGATGTTCTCGATGGCATCGGAGCCGACCCATTCGCCGGCAATCAGATTCTGGTGGATGGTCATGGCCTCAGCTTCCTGTCCGTCGCTTACAATTGGCGGATTTCGATCTCTTCTTCCTTGGCAATCGCCAAGGGATTGCGCAGCGGCAAGCCGAAACCATCCGCGCCGATCTCGAACACATCGCCCTCTTCGGTGCGAATGCCATCACCGAAGGACAGCGTCGCCGTGCCGAACATGTGGACGTGGATATCGCCCGGCGTGCGGAACAGGCCGTATTTGAAATGGTGGTATTCGAGATTGGCGAAGGTGTGCGACATGTTCGCCTCGCCGGAGACGAAGGGCTTTTCCCAGAGAACCTTGCCGCCACGCACGATGCGCGAAAAGCCGCGGATATCGTCCGGTGCAGCACCAATGCGGATTTCCGGGCCGAAGCTCGCCTGACGCAGCTTGGAATGCGCGAGGTAGAGATAGTTGATACGCTCGGTCACGTGGTCGGAGAACTCGTTCGATACGGCAAAGCCAATGCGGAACGGCGAGCCGTCGGCGGCGATGACATAGATGCCTGCCATTTCCGGTTCTTCGCCGCCATCGAGCGCGAAGGAGGGCGAGGTCAGAGCAGAGCCGGGGGCGACGGCCTGCGTGCCGTTGCCCTTGTAGAACCATTCCGGCTGAACGCCCTTCTCGCCGGCCTTCGGCTTGCCGTTTTCGAGGCCCATCCGGAACATCTTCATGGAGTCCGTCAGCGTCTCTACGGCCGCTTCCGAGGTCTTCTTGTGCATGGAATCGCGCGTCGCGGCGGAGCCGAGATGGGTGAGGCCCGTGCCCGTCAGGTGAAGATGCGCGGCGTCCGGATGGGTGATCGGCGAGAGCAGGCGGCCGTCGGCATAGGCGGCCTCCAGATCGACCTCTTCACCGAGACCCTTGGCATCGATGGCGGCTTTCAGCGACTGGCCGCTGTTGGCGGCTTCCAGCGCCAGCGCATAGACGCTCGTCGCATCCCTGACGATGCGACCCTTGCCGCCCTCTTCCCGCACGACGACGGCGATCGAGCCGTCGGCCTTTGCTACCTGCGAAATCAGCATTTCCGTTTCCTTCCTGAGGTCGGCGCCAGTCAAAGCTCCGCTCCTGCGGCGGACAGACGTCACCACACTGGCCGCACAGGCGACCGGTCAATTTCTTCTGCAATCGAGTTGGCGACCGGTTTCCCGGTCAGCCCTTGTTCTTGTTGTAGACGTCGAAGAACACGGCGGCGAGCAGCACCAGACCCTTGATGAGCTGCTGGTAGTCGATGCCGATGCCCATGATCGACATGCCGTTGTTCATGACGCCCATGATGAAGGCGCCGATCACCGCGCCGGTGATCTTGCCAACGCCGCCGGATGCCGAGGCGCCGCCGATGAAGCAGGCCGCGATGACGTCGAGCTCGAAGCCCACGCCGGCCTTCGGCGTCGCCGAGTTGAGGCGGGCGGCGATGATCATGCCGGCAAGGGCTGCGAGCGCACCCATGTTGACGAAGGTGTAGAAGGTCAGGCGTTCGGTGTTGATACCCGAAAGCTTCGCCGCCTTCTCGTTGCCACCCATGGCATAGATGCGACGGCCGATCGTCGTGCGGGTCGTGATGAAAGCGTAGAGCGCGATCAGCAGGCCCATGATGACGAGAACGTTCGGCAGGCCGCGATAGGTCGAGAGCTGGAAGCCGATGAAGATCGCAACGACGCCGATGATCGCCATCTGCACGGCGAAGAAGCCGAAGGGCTCGTTCTCGGTCTCGTTGACAGCATTGAGGCGACGCTCACGCAGGCCGGCATAGACGGCATAGCCAACGAGCAGCAGCACGGCGACGAGCGCGACGTAGTTCTTGATGACGCTGGTCGAAGGATCGGTGATGGACAGGAAATCCGGCACGAAACCCGTGGAGAGAACCTGGAATTCCTTCGGGAACGGACCGACCGGACGACCCGACAGCACGACATAGGTCATACCGCGGAAGACCAGCATGCCGGCGAGCGTCACGATGAAGGACGGGATCTTCTGGTAGGCGACCCAATAGCCCTGCGCCGCACCCATGATCGCACCCATCAGGATGGCGAGCGGCACGACGACGATGGCCGGTAGGCCCCATTTTACCAGCATGATCGCCGACATGGCGCCGGTGAAGGCGACGATGGAGCCGACCGACAGGTCGATATGCCCCGCCACGATGATCAGCAGCATGCCAAGCGCCATGATGACGATGAACGAGTTCTGCAGCACCAAGTTGGTGATGTTGACGGGGCGGAACAGCACGCCGTTGGTCAGAATCTGGAAGAAGATCATGATCACGACGAGCGCGACCAGCAGGCCGTATTCGCGGATGTTCTTCTTGAGATATTCCCCCACCGAAGGCTGGGTCGTCTTGGTCGCGGTATCGGTGGACATTAGTGTTTCTCCCCGGAGCGCATGATGGCGCGCATGATGGATTCCTGGCTTGCTTCCGCCTTCGAAAGCTCGGCCACGATGCGTCCTTCGTTCATGACATAGATGCGATCGCAGGTCCCGAGCAGTTCCGGCATCTCCGACGAGATCATGAGGATGCCCTTGCCCTCGGCGGCAAGCTGATTGATGATGGAATAGATTTCGAACTTGGCGCCGACATCGATGCCGCGCGTGGGTTCATCGAGGATCAGCACCTCGGGATTGGTGAAGAGCCACTTCGACAGCACGACCTTCTGCTGGTTGCCGCCCGAAAGATTGACCGTTTCCTGATAGATCGAATGCGAGCGGATGCGCAGCTTCGAGCGATAGTCGGAGGCCACCTTGGCCTCCTGCCGGTCGTTGATGACCATGTTCGACGACACGCCGTTCAGGTTGGACAGCGTCGTGTTGTGCATGATGTTGTTGATCAGCACGAGGCCGAGATGCTTGCGGTCCTCGGTGACATAGGCAAGGCCGGCATCGATCGCTTTGGGGATCGTGCTGACATCGACAGGCTTGCCGCGCATCGAGACGTCGCCGGTGATCTTATGCCCCCAGCTCTTGCCGAAGATGCTCATCGCGGTCTCGGTACGACCCGCACCCATCAGGCCGGCAATGCCGACGACTTCACCGGCACGCACCGTGAAGCTCACATCATGCAGGAACTGCCGGTCGCGGTGATGCTGGTGGAAGACGTTCCAGTTTTTCACCTCCAGCAGCGTCTCGCCGATCTTGGGCTCACGCGCCGGATAGCGGTCTTCCATCTCGCGGCCGACCATGCCCTTGATGATGCGGTCTTCCGAGATATCCTCGTGATGACAGTCCAGCGTTTCCACCGTGCCGCCGTCACGCAGGATGGTGATCTGGTCGGCGACCTTTTTGATCTCGTTCAGCTTGTGCGAGATGATGATCGAGGTCATGCCCTGCGTGCGGAACTCCATGAGCAGCTTCAGGAGCGCGTCGGAGTCCTTTTCATTGAGCGAGGCGGTCGGCTCGTCGAGGATGAGCAGGCGCACTTTCTTGGACAGCGCCTTGGCGATTTCCACCAGCTGCTGCTTGCCCACGCCGATATCGGTGATCAGCGTGCCCGGCGAATCCTTCAGGCCCACCTTGTCGAGCAGTTCCTGCGTGCGGCGGAAGGTCTGCTTCCAGTCGATGACGCCGTTCGTCGCGACCTCGTTGCCGAGGAAGATGTTCTCGGCGATCGACAGAAGCGGCACGAGCGCCAGCTCCTGATGGATGATGATGATGCCCAGATGCTCGCTGTCGGAGATCGTGGAGAAGTGACGGACCTGGCCGTCGAAATGGATTTCGCCCTCGTAGGAGCCGGCCGGATAAACGCCGCTCAACACTTTCATAAGGGTGGATTTGCCGGCGCCGTTTTCGCCGACAAGGGCGTGGATCTCGCCTTCGCGGACCTTCAGGTTGACGTTGTCGAGCGCCTTTACGCCCGGAAACGTCTTCGTGATGCCACGCATTTCGAGAAGGGTCTTGCTCATGTACCAGTTTCCAGCGGCCAGTGATCGCCCTTCAACAGGGAGACTGAGCCTATTCGCTCTGCGATCCGGAGAAAAGAGGGTTCGCGCCGATAGCGCGAACCCCGGAGAGATTTGAGAACGCTTAGTTCTTCAGCTGGTCGGCCGTGTAGTAGGCCGAGTCCGTGACGAGGATCTTCTCGGCATTGGACTTGTCGACGGCAACGGGCTTCAGGAGGTAGGACGGAACAACCTTGACGCCGTTGTCGTAGGTCTTCGTGTCGTTGACCTCAGGCTCCTTGCCTTCGAGGATCGAGTTGACCATGCCGACGGTGACCTTGGCGAGTTCGCGCGTGTCCTTGAAGACAGTCGAATACTGTTCGTCAGCGAGGATCGACTTGACGGACGGCAGTTCGGCGTCCTGGCCGGTGACGATGGCCATCGGCTGGTCGCCCGAGCCGTAGCCGACGCCCTTCAGGGCCGACAGGATACCGATGGAGAGACCGTCGTAGGGCGACAGAACGCCGTCGACGCGGCCGTCGGTGTAGGTCGAGGACAGCAGGTTTTCCATGCGGGCCTGGGCAACGGCACCGTCCCAACGCAGCGTGCCGACGGTTTCCATGCCGGTCTGGCCCGACTTGATGACGATGTCACCCTTGTCGATCAGCGGCTGGAGAACCGACATCGCGCCATCGTAAAAGAAGAAGGCGTTGTTATCGTCCGGCGAGCCGCCGAAGAGTTCGACGTTCCACGGCTTGGTGTCCGGGAACTTCGCCTTCAGGCCGTCGACGAGGCTGGTGGCCTGGAGAACGCCGACCTGGAAGTTGTCGAAGGTGGCGTAGTAGCTGACATTGCCCGAATCGCGGATGAGGCGGTCGTAAGCGATGACCTTCACGCCGGCGTCGGCAGCCTTCTGCAGGATGTCGGAGAGCGTCGTGCCGTCGATGGCGCCGATGACGAGAACCTTGGCACCCTTGGTGACCATGTTTTCGATCTGGGCCAGCTGGTTCGGGATATCGTCGTCAGCAAACTGCAGGTCCGGCGTGTAACCGGCTTCCTTGAACAGCTTTTCCATCGTCTCGCCGTCGGAAATCCAGCGGGTCGAGGTCTTGGTGGGCATGGAGATGCCGACCATGCCCTTGTCCTGGGCGAAAACCGGGGCGACGAACGACGCGACGCTGATGGCAGCGGCCGCGAGAAGCGAGGTGATCATTTTCATAGAAAGGTCTCTCCCTTGTGCGCACTGGCCGTTGAGCCAGGCATTGTTCTGTGCACGGGCGGGGTCGCTTTCAGGCGACGGCCTGGACTGGTGAGCATAGAGCCCGCCGATCCCCACTCCCAAGGACCCCAGCGCACATTGGCGAAACCTCTTACGAATTGCCATAACTGTCAAATGCAATGAGCTTCTAATTCGATACCAAAATTGGTATAGAGAGGCAGATATGTAATATTTTTACGACCGAGGTAACGATGCGTTTGCACGATGACATCGACGAGCCGCTGTTTCCCGACGAGGGCGGCGACAATCTGCAGGGCGTCGGCCTGCTGCGCAGCGGCCTGAAACTCAACCATCTGCGCATGATCGTCGCCATCGAAGAGCATAAGCAGGTCAGTGCTGCGGCGGATGTGCTGAACATCACGCAACCCGCCGCCTCCCGCATGCTGACGGAAATGGAGACGATCCTCAAGGCGCAGCTCTGCGAGCGCGTCTCGCGCGGCGTGGCGCTGACGGCCTTCGGCCGAGCCTTTGCCCGGCGGGCGCGCACCATCCTGCTCGAACTGCGCGAGGTCGACCGCGAGCTATCGGCGCTGAAATCCGGCACGGGCGGCTCGGTCTATCTCGGCTCCGTCACCGCGCCGGCAATCAGCCTTGCCGTGCCGGCGATCCAGCAGGTCAGCGCCGCCTATCCGGGCATCGAGGTGAATGTGCGCGTCGAGACGAGCAACGTGCTCGCCCGCGAGATGCTCGCCGCCCGGCAGGACTTCATCATCGCCCGCGTGCCCGACGACCTCAATCCGCGCCTGTTCAACGTCACCGAAATCGGTATCGAAAAGTCCTGCCTCATCGTGCGCAAAGGCCATCCGCTGACCGAAAAGCCGGTCGTCGGCCTTGCGGATCTTCCGCATTTCGACTGGGTGTTCCAGCCGGCCGGCACGCTTTTGCGCCGCCGCATCGAGGAACTGTTCATCGCCGATGGCGTGCCGCTGCCTTCCACCGTCGTCAACACCTCGTCGATCCTGCTGACCACCGCGATCGTCTGCGGCTCGAACGCCATTGCGCCTGTCGCCCGCGACATGGCCGTCTTCATCGCCGATGTCGGTGCGCAGGCGGGCGAGATCAGCATTCTCAACACGGATTTCGATATCGACATCAAACCTTACAGCCTGATTTCCGTGAAAGGCCGGGCGCTCCCCCCGAGCGCCAAATTGCTCTATGATCTCATCCTGCAACGCAGCCGGATGCTTTCACCGGACTGAACGGAGAAAGACATCATGTTCGGCCTGACCGTTTTCGAATCCGTGCTGGAAAGACTGAAGGCCGAGGCACACCAGGCCGAGGAAGATGCAGCCGAAGAGGCTGTGGACGACGACGGCCCCGGCGAGATTCGCGGCCTGACCTCGGGCTTCGCCGGCATCGGCACCGGCAGCACCTTCGTCTCCGGCTCGCAGGCGGCGGCGGCCTATCTCGACCTCTACGAGGCGCCGCGCCCTGCGGAGCCTGAGCCGCAGCCAGCGCCCGAGCCTCCCCCTGCCCC
>CBFGOD010000217.1:0-7349 GCA_965650295.1 uncultured Shinella sp.
CGCGTCATAGCCGCAATCGCGCAGCAGCCGCAGCACGCGTTGCGACTTGCCGAGCGAATAGGCGCCGACGAGATGAGTACGTTCGGGAAATTGCCGGAGCGACGTGAGAAGCTTGCCCATCTCGGCCTTGGGATCCGGATGGTGAAAGACCGGCAGGCCGAAGGTCGCCTCGGTGATGAAGACGTCGCAGGGCACGGGCTCGTAGGCGGCGCAGGTCGGATCGGCGGCGCGCTTGTAATCACCCGAGGCGACGATGCGCAACCCGTCCTTCTCCACCGCGATCTGGGCCGAGCCGAGCACATGGCCGGCGGGATGGAACGAGACCGTGACACCGGAAAGATCGATGCGCTCGCCGAGCGCTGCCGCCTGCATGCTGCCGCAGAAATCCTCGCCATAGCGGATCGCCATGATGTCGAGCGTCTCGCGTGTCGCCAGCACCGCGCCATGGCCGGCGCGGGCATGGTCGGAATGGCCATGGGTGATCAGCGCCCGCGCCACGGGGCGGACGGGATCGATGTAGAAATCGCCGGCAGGGCAATAAAGACCGGCGGGCGCCGGCTTGAGGAGCTGATCGGGCTTCATGAGCGGGAAGATAGCGGCTTTGCGGCGCTCTGCCAGAGGGGGAGACGGCGTTTGCTTTGCCGGGTCAGCGGAGTTCCTGTGCGAGCCCGATGAGGAGCCCTTCCGGGCCACGGATATAACAGAGCCGATAGACGCCTTCGTAATCGACGACGTCGCCCACAAGGGCGGCACCGCGCGGGCGAAGCCGCTCCAGAGTCGCGTCGAGATCGTCCACGGCGAACATGACGCGCAGATAGCCGAGCGCATTGACCGGGGCATTGCGGTGATCGGCGATGACGGCCGGCCGCAGGAAACGGGAAAGCTCGAGGCGGCTGTGGCCATCAGGCGTGCGCATCATGGCGATCTCGACATGCTGGTCGCCCAGTCCCGTGACCCGCCCGGCCCATTCGCCTTCGATCATGGCCCGCCCTTCGAGCTCAAGGCCGAGGTCGCGAAAGAAATCGATCGTCGCGTCGAGGTCCTCGACGACGATGCCGACATTGTCCATCCGCTTGATCGCCATGCTCCAACCTCCGAAACGTCTGCCAAACTTTGAGAGCAGGAATGCCTGCCGGGCGATGTGCGTTCCCGGCGTTTTCTGACGACGGGTGCTAGGCAATCGCCATCATGCCGGCCCGGAGCACAGCCATATCGACGGCGGAAAGCTGCCGGTCGATCTTTTCGTGGGTTTCCTTCCAGATCGGGAAAGCCTGGGTCAGCAGGCGGCGGCCCTCTTGCGTCAGGCGCAGCAGGCGGCCGCGGCGGTCGCGCGGGTCAGCCTCGATCTTGACGAGGCCGCGGCGTTCCAATGGTTTCAGCGCGGCGGTCAGCGTCGTGCGATCCATGGCGAGCACGGAGGCGACCGGCCCCATCGGGGGCGGCTCGGGGCGGTTCAGCGCCATCAGCAGGGAGAACTGGCCATTGGTCAGCGCCAGCGGCCGCAGCGCATCATCGAAACGGCGGGCGAGCGCGCGCGCCGCGCGCTGCGCATGCAGGCACAGGCAATGGTCACGCACGAAAAGCGTCGTCTCGTAAGGAATCAGCACGTCATTGGACATGGCTCTTACTGTTGATATCAACATAACAATGTCAAGAGCCCCCCGCCGAAACGGCGCCAAACATCAGAGGCTGGGTATGCAGAGGATGGCCTGAAGACCGCGCGCATCGATGGGGCGGCTGAGATAATAGCCCTGGATCTCGTCACAGCCCGCCTCGCGCAGGAAATCCATCTGCTCACGGGTCTCCACGCCCTCGGCGATGACGCGCAGCTGCAGCGTATGCGCCAGCGAAATGACGGCGCGGGCGATCGCCGCATCGTCGCCGTCCTCCGGCAGGTCCTGTACGAAGGATCGGTCGATCTTGAGGCGGCCGACAGGGAAACGCTTCAGAGACGCAAGGCTGGAATAGCCCGTGCCGAAATCGTCGATGGCGAGATGCACGCCGAGCTGTTCCAGCCGGTGCATGGTTTCCACCGCCTGCTGCACATCCTGCATGATCAGGCTTTCGGTGAGCTCCAGTTCGAGATAGCGCGCCTCCAGCCCGCTCTCCTCCAGCGCCGCCGCCACGCGCTCCACCCAGTCCTTCTCCTGGAACTGGCGGGCCGAGACATTGACGCTGACGACGATGGGCGGCAGGCCGGACACCTGCCAGGCCTTGTTCTGCCGGCAGGCGGCGCGCAGCGTCCAGTCGCCGATCGGGCCGATCAGGCCCGTCTCTTCGGCAAGCGGAATGAAATCGACGGGGCCGATGAGGCCGCGCTCGGGATGGCGCCAGCGGATCAGCGCCTCGACGGCGAAGATGCGGCCGGTCGAAAGATCCATCTGCGGCTGGTATTGCAGGAAGAGTTCACCCTGCGCCAGCGCGCGGCGCAGTTCCTCCTGCCGCTCCAGCTTTTCATGCGCCCGGTTGGCAAGCTCGGCGGTGAAGACCTGCATGGCATCGCGGCCGATTTCCTTGGCGCGGTACATGGCGACATCGGCGCGCGCGAGCAGTTCGGTGACGTTGCGGCCATGCTCAGGATAGGCGGCGACGCCCATCGAACAGGTGACCTGGAAGGACCGGCCTTCGATGACGACGGGCTCGGCGATCGCCTCGCGCACGGCGCGCAGCCGGTCGTCCACGCTTTCGCCGCGCCGCATGGCACCATTGATGAGGATGACGAATTCATCGCCGCCGAGGCGCACGATGCTGTCGCTGGCGCGAACACAGCGCAGCATGCGGGTGGCGACGATCTTCAAAAGCTCATCGCCGGCATGGTGGCCGAGGCTGTCATTGACCAGCTTGAAATTGTCGAGGTCGATGAAGGCGAGCGTCATGGTGCCGCCGCAGTCATCCGCCGCCTCGATGGCCGAGGCGACGCGCTCGTCGAGCATGCTGCGGTTCGGCAGGCCCGTCAGCGTGTCGTGATGCGCCATGAACTGGATGCTGTCTTCGGCCTCCTTGCGCTCGATGGCGATGCCGGCAATGTGCGTCGCCATGCCGACGAGCTTCATGCATTCGGCCGTCGGCTCTCCGGGCGTGCGCGAATAGAGCGCGAAGGTGCCGAGCACCTTGCCCTGATAGGAGCGGATGGGCGCCGACCAGCAGGCGCGGAAACCATAGGGCGCGACAAGCGCCTTGTAATCGGCCCAGAGCGGGTCGGTCTCGATATCGGACACGATCACCTGCTCGCCGCGCCACATGGCCGTGCCGCAGGAGCCCATCGCCGGGCCGATCTCGGCCCCCTCGATCATCCGGCAATAGGCCGGGTCGAGATTGGGTGCGGCACCGTTGACGATATGCTTTCCGTCCGGGGCCAGCATCAGGATCGAGCCGGTGACATCGGAGACATGCGCCTCGATCAGCAGGATGAGCGAGGAAAAGACATCCACCAGCGGCGAGCCGAGCGCGATCATCTTCAGGAGATGCGCCTGGCCGACATGCAGGCTTTCGGAGCGCTTGCGCTCGGTGATATCGCGGGCGATGCCGACGATGCCGATCACCTCGCCCTTGCCGTCGCGCACCGGCAGCTTGGAGGTGAGCAGCCATTTCAGCTTGCCCCTGGAATCGCGGATCAGCTCTTCCATGTCGAGCATCGGCCGGCCGGTGCGGATGATCTCCTGCTCGGTTTCGAAGAAGCCGCGCGCGACATGCTCGGGATGGATGTCGAAATCGGAGAGGCCTTCGAGATCATCGAGCCCGTCGCGCCTGTTGTCGTTGACGATAGCGCGGTTGGCCACGACGAACCGGCTGTTGCGGTCCTTGAAGTAGAGGTAGTCCGGCACCTCGTCGATCATGGCTTCCAGCCATAGCGTACGCTCGTTCTGCGCGGAGGCGAGCGGGAAAAGCCGTGCTGCCTCCGTGATGAGACGCTGGCTGGCGGACATCAGACGCGCGGTTGCATCGGCGTCTTCATTGCCAAGGTGGGACAGTTTCGTCGACATGGTTCCCTGCAAAGCCCAAACGCAAGGAAGTCCACAGCCTGCCGCCGCTCTTCCCGGAACAACTGACGCTACACCTAGAGTCGTTATCCAAACCTAAAGGAAACAGGCGAAATGCCGCCGATCCGGCCTTTCTCGGGACATTTTTAACAACCGCGGCGAGCATCACCCAAACTGTTCCGTTTCGACACGAAAGCAACTGGCACGGTTCCTGCTCTGCTGTGCGATAAGGAGCTTCCATGGTTACCAGACGGTTATTTCTTTCAGGTCTCGGTCTTGGCGCCGCCGGTTTCGCCGCCCCGGCGGCAGCGGCCGGCAGCACGCGCCTGCCCATTGTCGACGTCGATCTGCGCGGCAGCATCGATGCGTCTGCGCATGGGATCCGCCCCGGCGCCGACGACCGCAAGAGCAAGGCCTTCGAAAAGCTGCTGAAGGAGGCCGCCGCCAAGAACACGCCGGTCTTCCTGCCGCCCGGCGACTATGCGATCTCCAACATCACCCTGCCCGACAACACGCGGCTGACCGGCGTGCCGGGCGCCACCCGCATCGTCTATGGCGGCGGCGGCCATCTGTTCGCGGCCGATGGCGTTTCCCGCATCGAGCTTGCCAATCTCGTCATCGACGGGGCGAACCGCTGGCTTGGCGACACGGTGGAAGGCCTCGTCCATCTGAGCAACGTCGCCAATGTCGTGATCGAGAACTGCGAGATCCAGGGCTCCTCGAAAACCGCCGTCAGCCTGGAGCGTTCCGGCGGGCGTATTGAGCACAACAAGCTGTCCGGTGCGGCCGACTATGCGCTCTATGCCGTCGAGAGCCAGGACCTCTCCGTCACCGGCAACCAGGTCTTCGATTGCGGCAATGGCGGCATCCTCGTCCATCGCTGGCAGAAGGGCCGCGACGGCACCATCGTCTCGGGCAACCGCATCGCCCGCATCTCCGCCACGCGCGGCGGCACCGGCGAATATGGCAACGGCATCAACATTTTCCGCGCAGACGATGTGATGGTGACCAACAATCACGTCTCGGCCTGCGCCTTCTCCGCCATCCGCTCCAATGCCGGCTCCAACATACAGATCGCGGGCAATACCTGCCTCGACAGCGGCGAGACGGCGATCTACTCGGAATTCGGCTTCGAGGGCGCCATCGTCAACGGCAACCTCATCGACGGCGCGGCGAACGGCATCCTGATCGTCAATTTCAACGAGGGCGGCCGGCTCGCCACCGTCACCGGCAATGTGGTGCGCAACCTCAAGCTCGACGGCCCCTATATCCATGACGGCGCGGGCTTCGGCTTCGGCATCGCCGTGGAAGCCGACACGGTCGTCTCCGGCAACACGGTGGAAAACGCGCCGAAATGGGGCCTGATGCTCGGCTGGGGGCCTTATATGCGCGGGCTCGTCGTCTCGGGCAATCTCGTGCGCAAGAGCCCGGTCGGCTGCGCGGTCAGCGTGGTCGAGGAGGCCGGCTCGGCGCTGATTTCCGGCAATATCTTCGACGACACGCCTGATGGCGCCATTGCCGGCTATCGCTGGAACGAACGGGCGACCGGCGATCTCGCCAGCGAGCCATCGACCTATGCGCATCTGACGATCGAACGGAACCGGACGGGATAACCCGTCCCTGAACGCGTCTCTCCTTCTTGCCCGAACGGAGAGGCGCCATGGTGGCTGAGGGGGCAGAATCCAGGCCGTCCCCTCAGCCGCTTTTTCTCAGCCGCCATGTCCCTCATGGTTCGCACCGCCCTCGTCGCCCGTGGCTTTGCCGGGCTTGGCGGATTCGATCTTGAAATCGACCTCGAGGGCGCCGGCCTTTTCGAAGTTCAGCGTCGCCTTGAAGCTCTCGCCTTCCTTGAAGGGATGCTTGATCTTCATGAACATGACATGCAGGCCGCCGGACTTCAGCTCGACCGTCGCGCCGGCCGGGATTTCGATGCCATCCGGCAGCTGGCGCATCTTCATGACGTCGTTTTCGATCGCCATTTCGTGGATCTGCACGTCGTCGGAAACGTCGGGTGCTGTGATGGAGACGAGGCGGTCGGCCTCGCTGCCCTTGTTGGCGATGCTCATGAAACCGCCGCCGACGGGCTGGCCGGGCAGCGTGGCCTTCGAGGCGGGGTGATGGACTTCGAGATTGCCGGCGGTGAAGTCATGGGCGAAGACGGCCGAGGCCGAGAGCGCCAGTGCGACGATGGAGGCGAGAAGGTTTTTCACGGGAAGATCCTTTCGATGATCAAGCAAAGGTAAAGAGCCGGCGCGCCAGCGGCACGGCGTGGAGAATGAACTGGTCGATGAGGATCATCGCCAGAATGGTCAGGCCCGTCAGCGGGAAAAGCACGCCGAAAACGGCGGCGATCGTCCACAGGCCGATATAGATGCGCTTTTCGCGCGGCGCGGGCGGCACGCCGATACGGCCTTTCGGCCGACGCTTCCACCACATGACGACGGCCGACACGCTCATGGCGATGACGATGAGGCAGGTCGAAAGCATCAGGAGCTGGTTGAACAGGCCCCATTCCTGCCCCTTGTGCAGGTTGACGCTCCATTCGATCGCCTTGCCCGTCGCCGGATAATCGGCAAAGGCGATATCGACCAGGCGCTCGCCAGTATATTGGTCGAGATGGAGGGTCCGCTCATACTGAAGATCGGCCGGGTAGATCGCGGCGGTGTAGACGCCGGTTTCGCTCGAGGGCGGCGACATTTCATAGCCGGGCAGCATGCCGGCGGCATCGGCGATCGTCACGGCATTGTCGAGGCCGATCGGCGGCAGCGCCGTCTGGCCACCGGCAGGCGGGCTCGATTCCGGCACGGGGGCATTTTCCATCAGCCAGGAGGCATGGGGCTGCACATCCGTGGTGATCAGCATGGAATGGGGCACGTTATCCCAGAGCTGGACGGGATAACCCATGCCGTTCGCCGAGAGATTGGCATTGAGCTTGGCGCCCCAGAAGCCCGACCAGAGCAGGCCGCTGAAGGCGAGGAACAGGATGACGACGCTGGCGAAAATGCCGGTGACGGCGTGCAGGTCGCGCCAGAAGACGCGCTTTTTCGGCGTGCCGCGCACACTGAGAACACCGCCCGTCTGGTTGCGCGGCCACCAGAGATAGATGCCCGTCAGTGTCAGCACGATGGCGAAACCCGCGACCACCTCGATGATCCGCTCCCAGGACGTGCCGAAATAATCGAGGCTGTGCAGGTCCTCGACCACCTGGTTGAACTCCTCCTTGGCGCCCACCGTGTCGAGGCTCGCGAGGCGCAGCTGTGCGAGCGTGGGCAGGCCCGTGTTCTGCGTGCTGCGCCGCGGATGAAACTCTTGCGCCGGTCGCCGCGCGGCCCACGCGCGCTCGGCGTCGGCCTGCGCCGCGGGCGTCAC
>CBFGOD010000218.1:0-7286 GCA_965650295.1 uncultured Shinella sp.
CATGCCGACCGGCTGACGGAGGCCGGCGCCGAGACCGTGATCTCGCGCATGACCGACCTGCCCGAGGTGATCGCCGCCCTTGCCGAATGGCAGGAAGCGATCTGATTTTTTTCAAACGCTGAAAACAAAACGGCCGCGGAAGATGCTTCCGCGGCCGTTTTGTTTGATGGCGTTGAGGCCGTTACTTCGTGTTGTACGGACCTTCGTCGAAACCGACGAAAGCGCGCACGAAACCGCCGGAGCCGCCGGGAATGGCGACATTGTCCTTGGTGAAGACGAACTGCGCCGTGCCTTCGGCCGGAATGTTGATCGGGAACTGCACGAGATCGGTGTAGAGCGTGTTGTCGCCATCGGCGGCGGCCACGCGGATCGGCACATTGACCGAAGTGCCGGCGCTGCCGTTCGGGCCGGTCACGATGCGGCCCTGGACCATGACCGTCATGACGAGCTGGTTTTGATTGATCACGCAGCGGCGCGTCGTCTCTGCGAGCGTCACCTGGTAGAGCAGCTTGGACGGATCGTCCTTGGCGCCCTTGGCATAGCGGCGCAGCACGGACGTGCCGTCGCGCAGGTAGACCTGTGGGCATGCGCCCTGGGTCACGACGGCGCCCTGCGTCTGCTGCGCATTGGCGGTGGCCTGCGTGCCGGCACCTGCCGTATCGCTGGAAACGCCGAGATCGGCGGGCTTGTCCGTCTGGTTGCAGCCGGCAACGATGGCGAGAAGGGAGATGCCGAGAAAGCGGCGGATCGTCATTGCAAACACGTTACTTTTACCCCTGCGATGAGGCCCCGCCCCCGGCGACCAAGCCTTTCGGAACTCGTTTCACGGGCCTTTTCACGACCCTAGGCGATGGTCTATAGCAGCGACGCGGCGAAAAATCGATTGCTCGAATGAAACCGCCCGCAGAATTTCGGAGAGGCCCGTTTCGACGGGCTGCACGCAACGGCATTGCCACGATCTGCCGCAAAGAGACCTGCAGCAGGCGTGGCCTTTCGGGTAAGGTCGGAAGGACGATGGCAGCACAGCGACCGAACGACCGGTGGACGATCCCGTCCGCGACCCCCAACCATTCCAAGGACCTGTGAACGTGGATTATGTTTCGACGCGGGGCGAGGCCCCTTCCCTCGGCTTCTCCGATGCGCTTCTCGCCGGGCTTGCCCGCGACGGCGGCCTCTATGTGCCCCGCGAATGGCCGACCTTCTCCAAGAAGGAGATCCGGGCGCTGCGCGGCAAATCCTATCAGGAGATCGCGTTTACGGTTCTCCTGCCCTTCGTCGAGGGCGACATCCCGGCCGACAAGTTCCGGGCGATGATCGACGAGGCCTATGCCACGTTCCGCCATCCGGCCATTGCGCCGCTCGTGCAGACCGGCCCGAATTCCTTCGTCATGGAACTGTTCCACGGCACGACGCTCGCCTTCAAGGACGTGGCGATGCAGCTGCTCGCCCGCCTGATGGACCATGCGCTTTCCGTGCGCGGCGAGCGCGCCACCATCGTCGGCGCAACTTCGGGCGATACCGGCGGTGCGGCCATCGACGCCTTTGCCGGCCGCGAGCGCACTGATATCTTCATCCTCTTCCCGGAGGGCAAGGTCTCGCCGGTGCAGCAGCGCCAGATGACGACCTCGAAGGAAAAGAACGTTCACGCACTCGCCATCAAGGGCAATTTCGACGACTGCCAGAACCTCGTGAAGGCGATGTTCAACGACACGAAGTTCCGCGACGGCATGAAGCTTTCGGGCGTCAACTCGATCAACTGGGCGCGCATCATGGCCCAGATCGTCTATTATTTCACGACGGCGGTGGCCCTCGGCGGCCCGGACCGGAAGATCTCCTTCACCGTGCCGACGGGCAATTTCGGCGATATCTTCGCCGGCTACGGCGCCAAGCGCATGGGCCTGCCGATCGACAAGCTGGTCATCGCCACCAACGAGAACGACATTCTCGCCCGCACGATGAAGACCGGCCGTTACGAGATGAAGGGCGTCAAGGCGACCACCTCGCCGTCGATGGACATCCAGATCTCCTCCAATTTCGAACGCCTGCTGTTCGAAGCCTATGACCGCGATGCGGGTGCCGTCCGTCGCTCGATGGAAAGCCTCAAGCAGTCCGGCGCCTTCGAGATCGAGGACAAGGCGCTGAAGGCGATCCGGAAAAAATTCCACGCCGGCCGCGCGTCGGAAAAAGAGGTCGCCAAGACCATCAAGACGACGCTTGCCGAGACCGGCTACCTGCTCGATCCGCATTCGGCGATCGGCGTGTTCGTCGCCGCAAAACACGAGAAGCCGGGCGCTCCGATGGTGACGCTTGCCACCGCGCATCCGGCAAAATTCCCCGCCGCAGTAAAATCGGCATGCGGTATTGACCCGGCGCTTCCATCGTGGCTTGCTGATTTGATGCAAAGGGAGGAGCGTTTTGACGTGCTGAGCGCTGAGCTCGACGTCGTGGAAGCCTTCATCGGCGACCATTCGCGAATCCGGGGCTAGGGCGAGGCCGGGAGCGGCTGCACCCGGCATTGCGTGTTTACAGGGAGGGCCTTTCCGGTTTCCCGCGGGCGGCGGAAAGGCTAAAAAACGCAGAAAGTGCGCATGATGAAAGTTGAGTGCACCCGGCTTCCGTCGGGGTTGACCGTGGTGACCGAAAACATGCCCCATCTCGAGAGCGTCGCTCTCGGCGTATGGATCAAGTCGGGGTCGCGAAACGAAACCGCGGACGAGCACGGCATCGCCCATCTCCTGGAACACATGGCCTTCAAGGGCACCGAGCGCCGCTCCGCCCGCCAGATCGCCGAGGAAATCGAAAATGTCGGCGGCGAAGTCAACGCCGCCACCTCGACGGAAACCACCTCCTACTACGCCCGCGTCTTGAAGGACCACGTGCCCCTCGCGGTCGATATCCTCGCCGACATCCTGACGGAATCCGTCTTCGACGACGAGGAACTGCGCCGCGAGAAACACGTCATCCTGCAGGAGATCGGTGCGGCGAACGACACGCCCGACGACGTGGTCTTCGACAAGTTCTCCGAGGTCGCCTACCGCGACCAGATTATCGGCCGTGCCATTCTCGGTACGCCGGACACGGTCCTCTCCTTCTCGCCCGGCGAAATCCGCAGCTATCTCGACCGCAACTATACGACGGACCGCATGTTCGTCGTCGCGGCCGGCGCCGTGAAGCACGACGAATTCGTCCGCCAGGTCGAGGAGCGCTTCTCGAGCCTGCCCACCGCGCCAAAAATCTCGCCGGTCTTCGAACCGGCCCGCTATACCGGCGGCGACGTGCGCGAGACGCGCGACCTGATGGATGCGCAGGTGCTGCTCGGCTTCGAGGGCAAGGCCTATCACGCCCGCGATTTCTACTGTTCGCAGATCCTCGCCAACATCCTCGGCGGCGGCATGTCCTCCCGCCTCTTCCAGGAAGTGCGCGAGCATCGCGGCCTGTGTTACTCGATCTACGCCTTCCACTGGGGCTTCTCCGATACCGGCATCTTCGGCATCCATGCCGCGACCGGCGGCGAGAACCTGCCGGAGCTGATGCCCGTCATCTTCGACGAGCTGAAGAAGTCGTCTGAAACCATCCACCAGCAGGAAATCGAGCGCGCCCGTGCGCAAATCCGCGCCCAGCTTCTGATGGGCCAGGAAAGCCCGGCCGCCCGTGCCGGCCAGATCGCCCGCCAGATGATGCTCTACGGCCGCCCGATCCCCAACGAGGAACTGATGGAACGCCTCGAAGGCATCACCGTCGAGCGCCTGACCGACCTCGCCGGCCGCCTGTTCTTCGACACGGTCCCGACGATCTCGGCCATCGGCCCGCTCGAACACCTCGTCCCGACCGGGGACATCGCCCGCTCGCTCTCGCGCGGGACCATCGACCGCGCGGCAAGCTGAAAAGCCTGAAATCCCTGACGGCCCGATTGTGGCCGTCAGGTGAAGACTGCCTCGCCTGACAAGCTCATTCAAAGATGCGGGGGCACTTTCGCCTTCAGCAACTCGATGAGCGCGGGGTCCATGAAAGCATAGTCATCCGGAATATCGAGGCAGATCAGCCGCTTTCCATTGAGAGCCCGGCGATATCGCGCCTGCACCTTGCTGCGATGGGCCTTCTCCATCACGAACACGATATCCGCCCACTCTATCTCTTCCGCTGAGAGCGGGTTGTCCGCGTCATTGTTGGTGCCGGCCGACGAGGTCTCGATCCCCGGCCAGTCGGCAAACACCTGTTCGGCGGTCGGGCTGCGGAGCTTGTTCTGGCTGCAGATGAAGAGAACGTTTTTCACGGGGCCGCTTTTTCGATATCCATGCCTGCGGTGATAGCAGCGGGATACGAGAGCGTCGACAAGGGCAGGTGCCCAAAAAACAAAACCCGCCTTGCGGCGGGTTGCTTGGTCGGGACTGGGAGGAGAAATCCCGATCGGGTATCAGGGATGACCGGGCTGGCGCTGCCGCATCGGGCGCGCCGATGTCATCCCTCGTAGCGCGGGGCGCTTGCCCCGAAGCCGTATCAGCCGAAAACGACCATGCCCTTGACGGCAGCCTGGATGTTGG
Source organism: uncultured Shinella sp. (assembly GCA_965650295.1). Classification (GTDB taxonomy): domain Bacteria; phylum Pseudomonadota; class Alphaproteobacteria; order Rhizobiales; family Rhizobiaceae; genus Shinella. Next base: position 4,542 of record CBFGOD010000218.1, read on the forward strand.
CGCGGGAAATGCCGAGGTCCTGCAGGGCGCGGTCATCAAGCGCACCGAGTTCACGGACGGCGCGGCGTTCGGCGGCATTCTTCTTGAGCTTTGCGAAGATGTTCATGGGTCTGTTCCTTTGGGTTTGTTTCGTGTGTGTGTCTCTTGCGTTGATCAATAGATAGTCGATCTCCTGCTCAGAGAAAATGCATATGCTTACACCGCAGGCATGCGGCTTTTGCATAGCACCAAAACAAGACCATTTTCCCACGATGGTGGCCGGCGAAAACCTATTCCAGAGCCTCTTGCTCGAAGACATCCGTCAGATGGATGTCGGTCGTCTCCAGCCGGCCGGGACCGAGATTGACGAATTTGTGCGGCACGTTGGCCGGTCCGAAGACGATCTGCCCCGCCACGGCCTCCAGTTCCGTATCGCCCACGGTAAAACGTGCCCGCCCCTGCCTGACGATGAAGACCTCATCATAGGGATGGCGGTGCAGCGGCGGCCCGCGGCCGATCTCGTCCGTCGTATAGAAGATCACGGAGGCGTTGGTGCCGAAGAGCTTGCCCTCGAATTCGCCATGCCACACGTCGGGCCGTTTTTCCCATTGCGCCCGGTCGAGCACGGTGACGGTTTTCTGCACGGCGGTTCCTTTCGATTTCTCCTGTATCTTTCAACATAGGCGGCAGGCTTGACCGCGCAAGCCGTGCCCTCCATTTGACGGCGGCAAGCCTCTCGGCATAATCTTGCCTTTGAAAGGCTTGCCACTGGGGCGGCGTGCGGAGTGGGCTGCATGACACGATCGGTTTTTCGGTTTCTGTCCCGGCAGTCCGACACCGTGGAACTGGCCGACGACCGGCATCTGCTTCGCCTACCGCGCTTCCATGATTACCGGCAATGGTACCAGCTTCGCTCCGAAAGCCGGCGCTTTCTCGAACCCTGGGAGCCGACCTGGCGGGGCGACGAGCTGACGGAAAGCTCGTTTCGGGCGCGCGTCATCCGAAATGAACAGGAATTTTCATCCGGCCAGGCCGTGCCGCTGCTTGTCTTCACGCGGGTGGAAAAGACGCTGCTGGGCGGCCTCACAGTCGGTTATATCAGGCGTGGCGCTGCGCAATGCTGCATGGTCGGCTACTGGATGGGCGAACGCCATGCCGGTCAGGGCCACATGTTCGGTGCCCTGAAACTGGTCATACCCTATATCTTTTCCAGCCTTCAGTTGCACCGTATCGAGGCAGCCTGTATTCCAGACAATACAAGAAGCATCCGTCTCCTTGAAAAGGCCGGCTTTCGGCAGGAAGGCTACCTTCGGGAGTATCTGAAGATAAACGGGGAGTGGCGCGACCACGTGATGTTTTCGCTTCTGGCAGCCGACAGGCCGTCGTGAGCGACATGCGGGCGCGACAGGACTGGGCAGTTACCTAAGGACAATGCGCTTTCAATGACGTCTTCATCCGTGCCGCAAACGCTGCGTGCCAGCCGGTTGCTCGCCTTCATCCTTCTGACAACGATGCTCCTCGTCGGCATGCTGACCGGCCGCGCCTTCGCCGTCGAGCCGGTCAAGATTTCCCGTGACGACACCGCACTCGATCTGACGGCCACCACCGAGATCTACAGCGGCCGCGGCGAGGCCTTCCAGGTTTCCACCGCTCCCGGCACCGACGGCATCGTGCGCCGCATCGAGGTGCGCGCTACCTCCGAGGAACACCAGGGCGACTGGGCCGTCTTCGCGCTCGCCAATGTCTCGGAAGAGCAGATCGACCGCCTGATCGTCGCCCCGCACTTCCGCCTCGTGCAATCCAAGCTGTTCTGGCCGGATCTCGGCGCCAAGCGCATCATCTCGATCACCCCGAGCGAAGGTTTTGCGCTCGACCGCCAGCAGAGCGAGGAAGCCGATGTCTTCCGCATCACGCTCAACCCCGGCACGGTCGTCACATTCGTCGCCGAGCTTGCGACCCCGGACCTGCCGCAGATCTATCTCTGGGAACCGGACGCCTACAAGGACACGGTCAACGCCTTCACGCTCTATCGCGGCATCGTGCTCGGCATTGCCGGCCTGCTTGCGGTGTTCCTCACCATCCTCTTCGTGGTGAAGGGCACCTCCATGCTGCCGGCGACGGCAGCGCTTGCCTGGGCGGTGCTCGGCTATATCTGCGTCGATTTCGGTTTCCTGTCGAAGCTCATCAGCATCACGGCCGGCGACGAGCGAATATGGCGCGCGGGAACGGAAGTGTTCCTGGCGGCGGGCCTCGTGGTCTTCCTCTTCACCTATCTCAATCTCAACCGCTGGCACGCGCATCTCTCTTACGCGACGCTCGCCTGGATCCTCGGCCTCGGCCTGCTCTTCGGTGTGGCGATCTACGATCCGCCGATCGCCTCGGGCATCGCCCGCCTGTCCTTCGCGCTGACCGGCACCGTCGGCATCGTGCTCATCGCCTATCTCGGCTTCAACCGCTACGACCGCGCCATCCTGCTGGTGCCCGCCTGGGCACTGATCCTCGTCTGGCTGTTCGGCGCCTGGCTGACGGTGACGGGCCAACTCAACAACGACATCATCCAGCCGGCGCTCGGCGGCGGCCTCGTGCTGATCGTGCTGCTCATAGGCTTCACGGTGATGCAGCACGCCTTTGCCGGCGGCGCCTATAGCCAGGGCCTGTTCTCCGATCTGGAGCGCCAGTCGCTGGCGCTGACGGGTTCGGGCGATACGGTCTGGGATTGGGACGTGGCGCGCGACCGCGTCGTCACCATTCCCGACATTTCCATCC
>CBFGOD010000219.1:0-7283 GCA_965650295.1 uncultured Shinella sp.
GCGATCTTCACGCAAAAGAAAAAGGCGGCCCGTTGCCGGACCGCCCTCCCCCAGCCCTGAGGGAAACTTCAGAATTCTTCCCAATCCTGCGCGACCGCCGCACTCGCCGTCGCCGCCGAACTGCTGCTGAAGGCACGGGCAAGCTTGTTGCCGAGCGCCCTTGCACCGGATGCTGCCGGGCGGTGTTCGGAGGGCGAGGCAGCGACAGGGCGAGCACTTGCTGTCTCCGTTCCCAAGCGGAACTGCGCCAGCAGCGTGTTGAGCGCGGAGGCTTCCGTTGCCAGAGCATGGCTGGCCGCCGTCTGCTCCTCGACCATCGCGGCATTCTTCTGGGTGCCCTGGTCGATCGAATTCACCGCCGCGCTGATTTCGTGCAGGCCGGTCGACTGTTCGCGGGCCGAGCGCACGATGGCGGCGACGTTCTGATCGATTTCCTGCACCTGATCGACGATTTCCGAGAGCGCCGAACCGGTCTCGCCGACCAGCGCCACGCCGAGATGGACCTGATCGCCCGACTTCGTGATGAGCGCCTTGATCTCCTTTGCGGCATTGGCCGAACGCTGGGCGAGCTCCCGCACCTCCTGTGCGACGACCGCAAAACCCTTGCCGGCTTCACCAGCGCGGGCCGCTTCGACACCGGCATTCAGCGCCAGAAGATTGGTCTGGAAGGCAATCTCGTCGATCACGCCGATGATGTTGGAGATTTCGCGCGAGGAGGTCTCGATGCCGCTCATCGCCGTGACGGCGCGACGCACGACCTCGCCGGACTTTTCAGCGCCTATGCGGGTTCGCTCGACCAGTTGGCCGGCGTCTTCCGCGCGCTTGGTGGCATCCTTGAGCGAAGTGGTGATCTCTTCGAGTGCCGCCGCCGTCTCCTCGACGGAGGCCGCCTGCTGCTCGGTGCGCTTGGCAAGGTCGTCGGAGGCCGAGCGGATTTCTGCCGATCCCGCCTGGATGGCATTGGCATTGCCGCCGACCGAACGAAGGGCTGCCTGCAACTTCTCGACCGAAGCGTTGAAATCGTGGCGCACTTCATCGAGCGAACCGGCAAAAGCGTGGTCGATGCGATGCGTCATGTCGCCATCGGCGAGCCTCTGAAGGCCATCGGCCAGAGCCTCGACGGCAAGGCGTGTCTGGCGTTCCTGTTCTGCGGCCTGCTCGGCACGCTGGCGACGCTCGTCTTCCGAAAGCGCGCGGTTCTGCTCGGCCTCGCCTTCAAGTCGGATTTTCGCCAGTGTCGCATCGCGCAGCACGGCAAGCGAACGGGCCATCTCGCCGATCTCGTCCTGCCGTTCGGATTCCGACAGATCGACATCCGTGCGGCCGCCGGCGATTTCACTCGTGGCAGCGATGACGGTGGCGAGACGCTTGCGGAAGCGGGTGGCGAGCACCCATCCGATCACGATCATCAGCCCGGTCGCGACAGCGATGACGACGATGGATGTGATGGCGAGCGTCGAGAGACTGGCGAACAGAACCGATTTCGGCACCGATACGATCGTGTACCAGGTCGTGCCCGGCTGCAGCGGCACCGGAACGGCAACCGCCATGGAGGCGACGCCGGCGGCATCGGTCATTTCGAAGGCTTTGCCGGGATTGTCGATCAGCGCCTGCCAGGCCGCGACGTCCAGGCCGGAATCCTTCAGCGACTTGCCGAGAAGAGCCGTATCGGGATGGCTGACGATGCTGCCGCCCTGGCTGAACAGCGCGACGTACCCCTCACCGAGCGGCTTCAATTTCGACATTTCGACCGCGAGCACGTCGAGCGCGACATCGACGCCGGACACCGCCTTGAACGTGCCGTCGAACATCAGCGGCACCATGAAGGAGGTCATCAGCGTGTCCTTGCCGCCGACATTATAGGTATAGGGCTCGGTCAGGAAATCCTGACCCGTCTTCTTCGGCACCTGGTAGTAGTCGCCGGGACCATCCTTGTCGTAGTCGATCAACGGTTCGATCGCCGCCTTGCCGTCCTTGCGGATGACATAGGGAACGTAACGGCCTGTCGAATCGTGACCGGGCTTATCCTTGTATTCGGCATCCTTACCGTCGAAGGCGTCCGGCTCCCAGCCGGTGCTGAGACCGACCGCGAAGGGATTGTCGATCAAGAGCTGTTCCATCGTCGCGTTGACGATCTCACGGCTCGGCGCGGGGCCTGCCTTTATCGCGAGGATTGCGGACCGAAGATTCCAGCTCAGCGTCTTCACGCGTGCGAAGGTGGTTTCCACCTTGCCGGCGCTCGCCTGCGCCGCATTCACCATTTCGGAAACCGAGCGCTCCTGTACCGCATTGTAGGAGAGCCAGAGCAGAACACCTGCCGTCGCCACAGTCGTGGCGACACCGGCCGCCACGATGGCGAACATATTTCGGGCAGTCGCAGTCTTGGGCAGCATTAACGCCTCCTGAGCGGCGCGGCCAAGCGCGCCGGGCAATCATCAAAATTGCGGGACATGCCGGCGACGCGGCGAGAGAGACGAAATCATTTCGCAGGCGGGAAGCGTAAGCGAATGCTGGTTTATGAAACGATAAAATTCGAACGATCTTATATTGGAACAGAACGGTTGGATAAACGCTGTTCAAGAAACCACCTGACCGGTGCTGCGCGAGGATGCTGCCAAGGCAAATCCGCGCCGTCGTTCAGGAAAAGTGAACAATCCGTTCGCCACGCCCGATCTTCCGGCAGCGCGGCCAAGGGGCGATATTCGCTTCAACAGACGGCCCCGACGGCGGGACCGCACGAACATCCCGGACGCTTCCGGAGAGGAGTTTGCCATGACCCTTCAGCTTACCGGCATCCATCACCTGACCGCGATCACCGCGAATGCGGCGGAGAACCTGCGCTTCTACACCCAGACGCTCGGCCTGCGCCTCGTCAAGAAGACCGTGAACCAGGACGATACCAGCGCCTACCATCTCTTCTATGCCGACGGGCTGGCCTCGCCCGGCTCGGACCTCACCTTCTTCGACTGGCCGGTCAGCCATGAGCGGCGCGGCACGCACAGCGTTTCCCGCACGGGCCTGCGCGTCGCCACTTCTGCCACGCTCGAATGGTGGAAGGCCCGCTTTACCGAGGAGAAGGTCAAGGCCGGCGACATCAGGGAGATCGGCGGCCGCGCCACGCTCGATTTCGAGGACGGCGAAGGCCAGCGCTTCCGCCTGACGGTCGACAATGCCGGTACGCCCTCCAATCCCTGGGACAAGAGCCCCGTTCCAGCCGAGCACCAGATCAAGGGCCTCGGACCGATCACGCTCAGCGTGCCCGACCTCCGCAACACGGAGACGGTGCTCGTCCAGGTGATGAACATGACGCAGACCTCGACCTATCCGAACCCGGATGGCGAAGGCGAGGTGCATGTCTTCTCGATGGGTGAAGGCGGCCCGGCAGCCGAGCTGCATGTCGCCGTCGAGCCGAACCTGGCAACGGCCCATCAGGGCGCCGGCGCCGTGCACCATGTCGCCTTCCGCGCCCCCGATGTGGAAGCGCTGCATGCCTGGACGGAGCGCCTGCGCGGCTTCCGCCTGCCTTCCAGCGGCGAGGTCGAGCGTTTCTACTTCCGCTCGCTCTATTTCCGCGAGCCGAACGGCATCCTGTTCGAGATCGCCACCGACGGTCCCGGTTTTGCCGTGGACGAACCGATGGAGACGCTCGGCGAAAGCCTGTCGCTGCCGCCTTTCCTCGAGCCGCGCCGCGCGCAGATCGAGGTCAGGCTGAAGCCGCTCGCTTAACCCTTCATAGAAAACCCCGGCGTGACACACCGTCCGCCGGGGTTTTTGATGTCTGAAAACGGAGAAACGACATGACGAAACTGGTCCTCATCTCGGGCAGCCTGCGCAAGGGCTCCTTCAACACCGCGCTTCTGCGCGCCGCGCTGACGATGGCGCCCGACGGTGTCGAACTCGTCGAAGGCTCGATCCACGGTATTCCGCTTTATGATGGTGACGCGGAAGCCGCGGAGGGTATTCCAGATGCCGTGACGCGCCTGAAGGACCTCGTCGCCGATGCCGACGGCGTCATTCTCTTCACGCCGGAATACAATAACGGCATTCCCGGCGTGTTCAAGAACGCCATAGACTGGATGAGCCGCCCCTCCTCCGACATCGCCCATGTCTTCGGCAACAAGCCCTTCGCCATCACCGGTGCCTCGCCGGGGAATTTCGGAACCCTGCTCTCGCAGGAAGCCTGGCTGCCCACTATGCGCACTTTGGGCACGGTTCCGTGGTTCGGCGCCAAGTTGATGGTTTCGCGTGCCGGCTCGGTCATCGCGGATGGCAAGATCGTCGATGAAGCGACAGAGAAGAAGCTGCGTGATTTCGTGGCCGGCTTCGCGGCCTTCGTGGCGCACTACACACGATAATTCAACAACGAAAAAAGGGGGCGCACCGTACGGTGCGCCCCCTTTTCGTTTGCCATCACCGGCTTCAGCCGATGATGCGCTCCTTGTAGGCCTTCGCCAGTTCAAGATCGGCCGTGCCGATATCGTGGCCAGCGGCCAGCAATGTGCTTTCGACGGTCGCGCCGGATGCCTTGAGCAGCGCCTCGAGATCTCCCGCGAACCGGCCGTAGGGGTCGGACTGGCCCGACACCATCAGCACATTGACGCCGGAGAGATCGGCGGCCGGCGGGTTTTCCAGCACATTCATACCGCGCAGCAGCACCGCATTGCGGATGATGCCGGGATGCAGCAGCATGACGGCACCGATCATGTTCGCGCCGTTGGAATAGCCGACGAACAGCGTTTTTGCCGGATCGAGCCCGTAGGCGGCATTTGCCCCTTCCATGAAGGCCGCAAAGGCCTCCGCCTCACCCGCAATGTCCTTCTGGTCGAAGGTCGTGGCGGTGATGCGGCGGAAGAAGCGCGGATAACCTTCATCGGCGCTGCGGCCACGAGGGCTGAGCAGCACCGCACCCGGTCCCAACCGTGCGCCGAACGGCAGAAGGCTCGTCTCGTTGCCGCCCGTGCCGTGCAGCAGCACGATCGCGGTTCCATCAGGGGTTTCCGGGCGATGCACCCGGTGGATGAAAGGCAGGTCTCGTTCGGTCATTCTGTCTTCTCCTGGCAAGGAAAACTGCGGAAGGCGCGCCCGGACATCCGCCGGATCGGCACCAAAGTGTTTCGGGACGAAGAGCGTGGTGCCCAGCGTCTCCGGGGTTTCGTCGATCGCCATGCCGGGACCGTCGGTCGCATATTCGACAAGCGAGCCGCCGGGTTCGCGCACATAGAGCGAGTAGAAGTAGGTGCGGTCGTGCATGTTGACGTCGCCCGCATCCTCCGCCGCCAGCCTTTCGGCAACGGCCTCGACGGCCGCCCGATCAGGCGCACGCAGCGCGATATGGTCGATCGTTCCCGTGCCGGGCGCCGAGGTCCAGAAACCGCTGGCATCGCGGATATCGAGGATATCGCCGGCATCCCCGGCCAGTCGTTTGATACCGTTTGCCTCGGCGACCGCGCGGAAGCCGAAATGGCTGCCGATGAAGGCCGCCGTTTCCGCCGGCTTCTCCGAAAAGATCGTCGCACCGCGGATGCGTTGGATGGCATCCGCGGCCGTGATCTCCTTGGTGACATGCGGCGCCGGGCCTTCCACGCCCGTCTCACCAACCAACTTGACGATGATGCCGTCGGGATCCTTCAGCCGGAGCACGGGCTCGCCGAACTCCTGCGAGGGGCCGGTCATGGCGATATTTTTCGTCAGGCCACGCGTCAGCCAGAAGCCGATCGCCTCCGGCCGGATCGCAAAGGCAATCTCGGCGGGCTGGCCAAGACCCACCCGGCCGGGAGAACCATCCTCCCAGGCGAGAAAGGTGACCAGCGAACCGGGACTGGCGGCCGCGTCGCCATAAAAGAGATGGAGCTGGTCGGCGTCTTCGAAGCCGGCCGTGCGCTTGACGAGTTTCAGGCCCAGGAAGCCCGCGTAGAAATCGACGTTCGCCTGGATTTTCCGGGTAATACCGGTGATGTGATGGATGCCGCTCTGCATGGGGCACCTCCTTTCGAGAGATACCCAATCAAAATTCGGCATCCCACGCCAGCCAGCGTCCGGTGAATGGATTGTTCACAAAAAGAAACGGGCCTCGCGCAAAGCAAGGCCCGTCGTCAACCAATACGAAACGATGCCGTTTCGCACGAATTCGGGTTCAGGCCGCGACATTGGCCGGATTCATCGCCCGCTGCGCAGCGGACGGATCATTGAGGAGACGCCGGATCGCCGCGCGCACCTCGTCTGCCGAGGAGAAACGCTGGGAATCCAGATCCCATACGGAATATTTGACAGCCATGAACTTCAGCCGATCCTGATCGGGAACAACGACGCCCAAGGCTTCTCCGCCGATTTCGATAACCTGCTTTTGCATAACAACTCCTGCCGCACCCGAAGGCACAGCCAATTTTCATTTGCGCTAAAATCGAAGAGGGAATTTCAGATTACATTCGACGGAGCGTCGATGTTTTCCCGGTAATCGTTTCACGACAGGAGTACGCCATACGCACGGAGGCGATGCAGTTGATATTGTACATGACACACTCCCTCTGGTTGGCGCTGACGCTTAAAAAATGTGCGTCAGGTTGAGCCGTAAGAAAACGCATGCGGCCCTCATGCGACAGCGCAACACATAATAGGCTCTCCTCTCGATGTCAATGGAATCCTTGGAATTTTGGAATAAATTGCTGTCGAATTTGTGTGACAATTCGAATCGCAAAATAATGTTCGCTCATGCAGCATTTTTCAGAAAAATATGTCGCGAAGACGAACATTCCGGGGAAATGCCGTGGCGCAACCTTGCAGCGCAGCATGAAATCGCCGCTTTCGCACAACGAGTGAGGTTTGTCCCGCCCGGACAAATGCCGCCAGTTGCACCATGGTCACACTCGCCGAAGGAAGCGGCGAAAAACGCTGTGGGACCATTCTTTTTTTTGCGAGGGACTCGATCTGGAATGCAAACATGAATAAAGAGTGAATCGCGAATATGTTACGTTAAGTGTAGTAAGCCGCGATGGCTGGCAGGATAGACCCATGAATTTCACCAGGACGCTTTTTCCTCTGAGCATGCTTCTTCTGTCGGGCTGCGTCGTCGGCCCTGACTATCAGAAGCCCGAGACCGCGCTGCCCGCGAAATTCTCGGAAAGCAAGTCGGCAAGCGCCGACAACGTCACGCTCAATCCGTGGTGGGAATCCTTCCGCGACAAGCGCCTCAACGATCTCGTTCATCAGGGCATGGGCGAAAACCTGACCGTATTGCAGGCGCTCGAGCGCATCGAAGCCGCGGAGGCAAACGTCATCGTTGCCGG
>CBFGOD010000220.1:0-7268 GCA_965650295.1 uncultured Shinella sp.
AGGTGCAGAAAGACACGGTGACGATCGAGGTCTCGGATGGTTTGAACAAGGTGACGAAAGTATTCACCATCACCATCAGCGACATCCTGGAAACCATCACCGGCACGGCGAAAGGCGAGGTCCTCAAGGGCGGCATCGGCATGGACCGCATCGTCGGCCTTGCCGGCAACGATACACTGTACGGATATGGCGGTAATGATCTTCTGGAAGGTGGCGCAGGAGACGACGTGCTTTCTGGCGGCGCGGGAAATGACCGCCTCGTCGGTGGCGCAGGCTTCGACGACCTTTATGGCGGCGCGGGCAGCGACCGCTTCATCTTCCGGTCGGTGAAGGAACTCGGAACATCGAAAACGGCGACGGACACGATCATCGACTTTTCACAGAAGGAGAAGGATCTGATCGATTTCACCATGATCGATGCGAGCCTGAAAAAAGCAGGAGATCAAGCCTTCACCTTCATCGGCACAGCCAAATTCTCAAACACCGCCGGCGAACTCCGCTACGAAAAGGCGAAGGCCGGCACCTACGTCTATGGGGATACCGATGGTAACGGAAAAGCTGATTTCGTCATGCATATCGACGCTGTGTTCAACCTAAAGGCCGGAGACTTCCTGCTGTAACCAACCCGTGGGGCCGTGATGCAGTAGTGCATCCGGCACTCATTGCGGCTATTGTAACGGAGGGCCAATCGGTGGGGAATTGCAACAAAGGCCGATAAATCAGCAGGGGCAGGCGGCATGAGCCTCCCGCCCTGCTCCTTAACAAGTGGTACGGAAGGTGTCATCGGTCATGCGAGAAGCGGCAAATTTACCGGAGTCTGCTAAGTGCGCTTCGGCGGCCGGCTTAGCTTTGGGACCGGCTCACCGACCGTTTTTGACTAGCTTGTCGAAATTTCCGCCTAAATTTCCTGAATGCGGCAAGCGATTTCTTGTTACTCGATCATTGGTCGATTGAGAGGTAAGAGGTCTCGTCAGGCAAGAGGGGCTTTGGCAAGGCGAGCCGGAAATCCGCGTGCTGAATGGCGATCTCACCGGCATGGCTGAAGTCCTGATACGCAAGGAAGAGGCCGATGGTTCCGGGTTTCGGAAAGTGCCGACGGATCCCGCCGAAATCCTGACCGAGGGCGACGGGTTCTTCGAGCGCTGTGCCGGTGGTCCGCCCCTGTCGCGTCCGCCAATTCCTCTCGTGCCGCCGTCGCTGGCCGAAGGGGACAATTTCCTATCGGCCTTGTCGATGCCGGTCATCCTGGCGCGTTACAGATCGCTTCGCCCATTGTTTGCATGGCGAATGGCCGGATATTGCTGCTGGCGGTCTGAGACCGCAGAAGATGCGGATGTCCGCGCCCGCTACAAGGCGGCGGCGAGCGCCGAACTGCAAACCTTGGGAGCCCTTTCGTGATCGTCGATGGGACCCTTCACAGCTACAGCTTGCGATTTCGGTTTGCACACGAGGTTGGCTTCGACGCGATAGCTTTCATAGAACTGGCTGCCTCGCTCGGATTTTCCGGTGTCAGTCTTTCGCTGAACGATGCGAACTACCGTCATCTCGGGGGACGCGAACCGTTCAGGATGGATGCAGTTCGCCGCCGGCTCGAAGCGCTGGACATGAGCCTGGAAATCGACACGTCGGGCACCGATGTGATCCACATGTCCGAGCTTCTCCACGTCGCCAGCCGCATGGGCGCGCGCAGCATGCGCAGCTATACTCGCCATCGAGGCGACACTGGGGAGATGATGCGGGCGACGGTGCACGACCTGTCGCAGGTGATGCCGCTTGCCAAAGATCTCGGCGTTGTCGTGGTTCTGGAGAACCGCGAGGATTTTACCGGACCCGAACTGGCGTGCATTGTCGAGACCGTTGCACACTCGCACCTCAAGATTCTCTATGATTATGGGAACTCGCAGATGGTGCTCAAGGATTCCGAAGCCGCTCTGGAAGCCGTTCTGCCTCACGTTTTTCGGTTCATGTGAAGGACCATGTCCTGGTCCGCGGGAAGACCCGGGTGAGCTGATTGTTGCAGGTGTCCCGCTAGGGCAGGGTTTCCTGCCATTGAGCCGTCTTACGGCGCGCCTGCTCGAGCAGGGTCTGCGGACCTTTTGCTTCGAGAACGTATGGGCCTACAGCACGCCGATCCAGGCCGGACGCTCACTCTTGGGCGGCGTGACGCTTGGAGAGGGCGTGTTTTCCATCCTGGAGCCGCCATTCTTGGCGGAGCGGTTGGTTCTCGACCAACGACAGTTGTCGCGAGAGCGGCTGTTGAAGCTGGAGACTTCCGCATTGCATCGCGGTGTGGAGGTGTTTCGCCGCATACTTGCCGACCTTGGCTGCAGCGGGCGGTGGCAACCGGCCTAACGAAGAAACGTACCAAACCTGAGCCCTGGAAGTCTCGCTCGTTCGTGATTTCCGATCAAAGGCATAGCCCGATTGAGTGAGCGCCATCGGTTCGCACTCCATCAAGAGCCATGCACCGCTGGCCTCTGTAATGGCCGTCAGGACGCTCGATCTATGAACGCTAACTTGAAGTCTTCACGATATGCGCGTCATCCGGCTGTGTTGTGCGTGGACTCACGTATTTCCCGCAAAATCCAGTTTCTTAGCACGCGCACCTTTGTATGATCCTGGTTGCCTATCCGGCAGATCAGGTCGCAGCCATATGTAACCTCGCGCTTCGTCTGGGGAAATAGCGATGTCACATGGCCGGCGGCGAGGTCTCCGCAACGTTGCGGGTTCACTCGTCCCGCAGCGACCGGAGCCATTCTACGAACCCTGCGGCTCGGCCGAAGGGCTTGGGTCCGGCAATTTCGTATGCTCCAACGATGGGGTTGAGGTCGGGGCAAAGCAGGACGAGCCGGCCCTCGCGCAGCTCCCGTTCGATGAGGGCCGGGCTTGCCTGGCCGATGCCGAGGCCGGTCATGCAGGCATCGATGGAGGCTTCGTCGGTGTCGAAGGTGATGCTGCCGCCGCGCGGCTGGAAGTCGATCTCCGCCGCCGCGCACCAGCGCCGCCATGACCAAGCGTCTGCGGTGTCAAGCAGGATCGGCAGTTCGAGCAGGGCTTCCGGCGACATCGTCCCGGCGGCGCTGCTGATGAGCAACGGGGAGCAAACGGCAACCGTCCGGTCGAGCAGGAACGCGGCGGGAAACTGCGCCTCATCCGCCCCGCGCGCATAGCTGACTGTGACATCGGGAACATCGCCGGCGCCGAGCGCCAGCGACTGGATATTAAGGTCGACGTCCGTGTTTTCCTGGCGATAGCAGCCGATCCGCGGAATGAGCCAGCGCCGCGCCAGCGTGATTGGCGCCTGGATGACCAGCCGCACGCGATCCGGCAGAAGGGCGCGTGTGCCATTCTCCAGGGTGGCGAGGGCAGCATTCACATGGGTCAGATATTGCCGCCCTGCAACAGTCAGCGCGATGGCATTATGTCCGCGATGGAAGAGCTTGACCCCGAGCGCGTCCTCCAGCGATTTGATCTGCCGGCTGATCGCGCCCGGCGTCAGATGCAGTTCGCGCGCCGCCAGGGTCAGGCTGCCGGTACGTGCGGCAATCGAGAAGGCGGGCAGTGTGGCAAGTGGCGGCAGCTTGGCTCTATTGGATTGAGAATTTCTCATGCAGGCGTGAGAATCTTTCGGTTGCAAATAAGTTGACTATATCTATCCACATTCTATCGAAGCGACAAGAACGATGCAGGGATACGAGCTTTGATGACCGATATTCTTGATCGGCGCGCCCAAAACGCGCGGGGTTTCAGCCGGCCCGTGGCATGCATTCCGCGCAACCCGTCGTCTGCTTGTCGTCATTGATCACTTGAGGGAGAGACCCATGTTTTCCACCTTTGCGTCGTCGAGCAGGCGTGTCCTTCTGTCCAGCGCCTTTGCCGCCTGCCTCTTTGCAGGCATGAGCGCGGCGCTTGCCGAGGACGCCATGCAGACGGTCACCGACGACCGCGGCGTCGAGGTCGAGCTTCCCGCCCGCCCGCAGCGCATCGCTTCGATCTCGTATTTCGCCGACGACGTGGCGCTGGCGCTCGGCATCAAGCCCGTGGCCAGCACCTATATGGTGGACGGTCGCCCGCCGGAATTCCTGCTCGGCCTTACCGGAGACATGGTGCAGATCGGGCAGCGCGCCAAGCCGAACCTTGAACTGCTTTCGGAGGCTAAGCCAGATCTCATTGTCGCGATCCGTCGTTACACCGTCGGCAACGCGCAGCAGCTGGAAAAGATCGCGCCTTACGTCGCCTGGAACCTGGAGCTGCTCGACGGCAGTGACAAGGAAATCGAGGCGCTCGCAAAAATCCTCGGCAAGCCCGAGCGCGGCGTCGAACTCAACAAGGATTTTCGCGCGCATCTGGCCGAGATCGCGGCCAAGGCGCCGAAGGACACGCATCCCCGCTACGCCATCATGTGGGGCGGTGAAGTGCCGTTCGCCTTCCATGACGAGAACACTTCCGCCTCCATCGTCAACGCCATCGGCGGCGAGAACATCGCCGGCGCCATGACGCCGGGCGGCGAGTTCGGCATCGACCTCAGCCTGGAGACCATGCTGGAAAAGGATCCGGAAGTCCTGTTCATCTATGACTACGGCCCGGACCGCCCGCATGAGAACAACCCGATCTGGAAGGAACTGACGGCGGTCAAGAACAACCGGGTCTTCTATGTCGGCGACCAGTGGGTGGAGACCAACGGTCCCATCGCCCGCGAGATCGTGCTGCGCGAGGCCGCGCATTACCTCTATCCGGACGCCTTCCCCAAGGTCGACGTGAAGGCGGAAGCGGCCAAGCTGATCCCGGCCGAGCTTCAGAAGTAAGCGGCTGAAGCGACGGCGATGGATGCACGGAAATCCTCGATAGCCATCGGCCTCGTCGTCGTCGCGACCTTTCTCGTCATCGCGGTCGGGCTGATGCCCGGCGCGCGGATGCTCTCGTTCGATGCCGTCCTGCGGGCGCTGCTCGCCCCGGACGGCAAGTTCGAGTCCATCCTCGTTTGGACGCTCAGGCTGCCGCGCAGCCTTGCCGCCGCCACGGCCGGGGCGGGGCTTGCCGTGTCGGGCTATCTCCTCCAGGCGCTGACCCGCAATCCGCTGGCCGATCCCGGTATCACCGGCGTCACGGCGGGGGCGATCGCGCCGATCGTCACCTGCTTTGTTTTCCTGCCCTGGGTTTCCGGGCTCTATTATCCGCTCGTCGGGCTCGCCGGCGGGTTGGTGGCTGCCTCGGTGACGTTCTGGGTGGCGCGGGGCGGCAACGGCCATCCGCTGCATCTGGCACTCGGTGGCGTCAGCGTCTCGCTTTTTCTCGGTGCCATCACCATCTACGTCCTCATCTTCGCCGGACCGCAGTCGACCGCGCTGCTGTTCTGGCTGGCCGGCGGCTTTGCCGGCCGAACCTGGACGAACCTCCTCCAGATGCTGCCCTGGGTGCTGGCCGGCGTTACAGGCGCGCTGGTCCTCCACCGCGTCGTCGCCATGTTCTCCCTCAGCGACCATTCCGCCGCGGCGATGGGCGTGCAGCTCGGCTTGTGGAAGCCGGTCCTGCTGGTGCTCGGCATATGCCCGGTGGCGGGGGTTGCCCCGGTCGCCGGCCCTGTCGCCTTCGTGGGGCTCGCCGCGCCGCATATCGCCCGCCTGCTGAAGCCGCATGGCACGATCGCGGAGATCGGCCTCACTGCCGCCCTCGGCGCGCTGATCGTGACGGCGGCGGATCTCGTCGCGCGCACCGTCGCCATCCCCAAGGAGCTGCCGGTCGGCATCGTCACCGCGCTCATCGGCGGGCCGCTCTTCGTCTATCTGGTCCAGCGCGGCCGGCTCGACTTCAAGGGTGAGGGCGCATGAGCGCGCTTGCTCCCGCACCTGGCCGGTCGCGCCGCTGGATATTGCCCGCCGCGCTCGCGCTCGTGCCCCTGTCCTTCGTCGCCGCCGTCTTTCTCGGCATCGTCGACATCCCCGCCCACGACGTCCTGTCCGCCCTGATCGGGAGCGGCTCGCCCGAGGCGCGGTCGATCATCCTCGACATCCGCCTGCCGCGCATCGCGACGGGTATCCTCGCCGGGATACAGTTCGCGCTGGCCGGCCTCCTTCTACAGACGATCACGCGCAATCCGCTCGCCGATCCCTCCCTGATGGGCGTCTCGCAGGGCGCGACGCTCACGGTGACGCTGTTCCTGCTGTTCACGGTCTATATCCCCAATCCGGATTCCTATTCCGTCAACGAGCTGCCCATCGCCTGGCTTCCGCCGGCCGGCATGCTGGGCGGGATGATCGCGGGCGCAATCATCTACATCCTCGCCTTCCGGCTCGACCTCAGCCCGCTGCGCATCACGCTCTGCGGCATCGCCTTCGGCGCGGTGCTGCATGCCATCGCCATCGGGCTCATCGCGGGTTGGGGCTCGGCGCGCATCGAGATCATCCTCGAATGGCTCTCAGGCAGCCTTTACGCGCGTACCTGGGACCATGCGCTCTTCCTGCTGCCCTTCACCGTCGCGGGGCTCGCGGTGCTGCCGCTGATCTATCGGCCGCTCATCCTCCTGCGGTTTGACGCTACCGTCGCCCGTTCCTTCGGACTGTCCTACAAGGGACACTTCTCGCTGGTGCTGCTCGTCTCCTGCATCCTTGCGGCAAGTGCTGTCGGCGTGGTCGGGCCTATCGTCTTTGTCGGCCTCATCGTCCCGCATCTGGCACGTTTCCTCGCCGGCCGCCATTTCCCGCTGGTCCTGCCGCTCACCGTCGTGCTCGGCGCGGTCGTCGTCACGCTGGGTGACCTGATCGGGCGACTTGCCGGCGGCGCCGACGAGGTTCCGATCGGCGTCGTCACCGCCCTGATGGGCGTTCCCGTCATGCTCGCGCTCCTGCGCAGGACCCTGTGAGATCGCCCATGCCGCTCGCCTGCTCGCAACTGTCGGTTCTCTACGGTCGCCGCAAGGCGCTGTCAGGTTTTTCGCTGTCGATGGAGAAGGGCGAGATCCGCGCGCTGATCGGTCCGAACGGATCGGGCAAGAGCACCGCGTTGCAAGCTCTGGCCGGCCTGATCGCGCCAGCGGAGGGCAGGGCGGAGATCGAGGGCGTCGCGGTAGCCTCCCTGTCGCGGCGGGCCATCGCGAGAAAGCTCGCCTTCCTGCCGCAGCAGCCCGTGGCACCCGACGAGATGACGGTTGCCCAGCTCGTGCGCCAGGGCCGCTTTCCCCATGTCGGCCTGTTCCGTTCCTATGGCCGCAGAGATGAGGAGGCCATCGAATGGGCGCTGGAAAGTACCGGCCTTCTCAACCTTGCCGACCG
>CBFGOD010000221.1:0-7262 GCA_965650295.1 uncultured Shinella sp.
ACATGACTAAAGACGTTATGTTTTGATCGTGGGCCGGGACGTCTGTGATCCTGTGCTGGAAGGAGCGTCCGTGCCCCAATTCATCCCCTGCCTTGATATTCCTACCGACCTGAGGGTCCTCGGCAAGCGTTTCACGACTGGCAGCAATCATGCGGGCTTTGCCATCGTAAAATGACGTCAGCCGTTTTCCAGCCATCACTGCGCGCAGGCGTGATCGCGGGGCTCGGGCTCGCGATCCTCTTCCTTTTGAGTCTCGCCGTCGGTGTCAGCCCGCTGCCGCTCGATAAGGTGCTGAGCGATCCCGAAGCGATGCATCTGCTTGCCGTCAGCCGCCTGCCGCGCACGCTAGCCGCCGTGCTGTGCGGGGCAGGGCTGGCGATTGCCGGTCTCATCATGCAGACGCTCTCGCGCAACCGCTTCGTCGAGCCCGCGACGGCCGGCACCGCGCAGAGCGCGGAACTCGGCATCCTCCTGGTCACGCTGCTTTTTCCCGCCGCAGCCCTCTGGGTGAAGACGCTGGTCGCCGGCGGCGCGGCGCTCGTCGGCACGTCGATCTTTCTCGCCACCGCGCATCGCCTGCCGCCCCAGCAGCCCTTCCTCGTGCCGCTCTTCGGGATCGTCTATGGCGGCGTGATCGGCGCTGTCGCGACCTTCGCCGCCTGGCAGGCCGATCTCCTGCAATTCCTCTCCGTCTGGACCAATGGCGAATTCTCCGGCGTGCTGCGCGGGCGCTACGAATTGCTGTGGATTGCCGCCGTCATGGTCGCCGTCGCCTGGCTCGTCGCCGATCGCCTGACGATCATGGCGCTGGGCCGCGAAGCGAGCATCGGGCTCGGCATCGACTATGCGCGCATGATGCAGATCGGCCTCGTCATCGTCTCGGTCATCACGGCACTTGCCGTGGTCGTCGTCGGCATGATCCCCTTCGTTGGACTGGCCGTGCCCAACATCGTCTCGCGGCTGATGGGCGACAATGTGCGCGGCACGATCGGCTGGGTCGCGGCCGGCGGGGCGGGGCTGGTGCTCGCCTGCGACATTGTCGGCCGCCTCATCCGCTATCCCTATGAGATCCCCGTCGGCACGGTCATGGGCGTGGTTGGTGGCGGCGTGTTCCTCTGGCTGCTCTTCCGGCGGGGCGGCCATGGCTGATCGTCGTCTGTTCGGCCTCGGCCTTGCCGCCTTTGCGGCGGCTGTCGCCTTCCTCGCCATCGGCCTCAAGGGCAATATCGCCTTCGTGCTGGAACTGCGTCTCCTGAAGCTCGCGGCACTGGTGCAGGTCGGCGTGGCCATCGCCGTATCGACGGTGATCTTCCAGACGGTGACCGGCAACCGCATCCTGACGCCGTCGATCATGGGCCTCGACGCACTCTACCTGTTCGGCCAGATGCTGCTTGTCTTCCTGCTTGGCGGCGTCGGTTATGTGGCGCTCGATCCGCAGCTGAAATTCGGCGTGGAAGTGCTGTTCCTCATGGGGCTCGCCTGCGCGCTTCTGCTGCCGATGCTGCGCAGCCGGCTCGATATGGGGCTGATGCTTTTGGCCGGTGTCGTCTTCGGCGTGCTGTTTCGCAGCCTGCAATCGCTGCTCGCCCGCCTGATCGATCCCAACGAATTTTCCGTGGTGCAATCGGCAAGCTTTGCCAATTTCAATGCGGTGCGCACGGATCTGCTGGTCTTCGCCGCCATCGTGACGGTCCTCGCCGTTGTCATCGCTTGGCGGTCAAGGCATGTACTCGATGTCATCTCGCTCGGCCCCGATGCCGCCACCGGGCTCGGCGTCAACTGGGCCGGCACCGTTACCGGTCTCCTGCTGCTCGTCTCCGCTCTGGTTGCCGTCTCCACCGCGCTCGTCGGCCCCGTCGCCTTCTTTGGCCTGCTCGTGGCAGCGCTTGCCGAGCGCATCGTCGACAGCCGCCGCCATGCCGTGCTGCTGCCGTCCGCAGCCCTGACCGGCATTGTCGTCCTCGTCGGCGGGCAGACGCTGTTCCAGCACGCGCTTGGCAGTGCGACGGCGCTCGGCGTCGTCATCGAATTCGTCGGCGGGCTGATCTTTCTCCTGCTGCTGGTCCTCGGGAGCCGCAAATGATCCGCATCAACAACG
Source organism: uncultured Shinella sp. (assembly GCA_965650295.1). Taxonomy (GTDB): domain Bacteria; phylum Pseudomonadota; class Alphaproteobacteria; order Rhizobiales; family Rhizobiaceae; genus Shinella. Next base: position 2,099 of record CBFGOD010000221.1, read on the forward strand.
TCTCCTTCAAGCACCGGGCGACGCCCATCCTGCACGATGTCAGCCTCGATATCGCAAAGGGCGGCGTCGTCGCGCTGATCGGCCCGAATGGTGCGGGCAAATCCACGCTGCTGTCGCTCGTCGCGCGGCTCCAGGCGCTACAGACCGGCACAATTTCGGTCGACGGGCTGCCGGTCGATACGACCCCGGGGCGCGACCTCGCAAAGGTCCTCGCTATCCTGCGGCAGGATACGACGGTGGCGAGCCGCCTGCGGGTGCGCGAACTCGTCGGTTTCGGGCGTTTTCCGCATGGCCGCGGCCGGCTGACGGGCGAGGACCATGCCATCGTCGATGCCGCAATCGCGCAATTCGATCTCACCGATCTTAGCGACCGCTTCATCGAGACGCTGTCCGGCGGCCAGCGCCAGCGGGCGCTCGTCGCCATGGCCTTTGCCCAGGGCACGGACTATCTGCTGCTCGACGAGCCCCTGAACAATCTCGACATGTATTATGCCCGCGCCCTGATGCGCTCGCTGCGAGCAATCGCCGATACCGGGGGCAAGACCGTGGTCATCGTGCTGCACGACATCAACCAGGCGAGCGCCCATGCCGACCGGATCGTGGCGATGAAGGATGGGCGCATCGTGGCCGACGGCGCGCCCGCCGAAATTCTCACGTCCGACAGGCTGGAGGCAGTCTTCGGTTTCCGCATGCGCGTGGAGACCATCGAAGGCAAACCGTTCGCGCTACATCAGCTTTGATATCAAGCCGGGATGTACGACAACTTCCCGCTGAATACCTTGGGTTACACGCTCCGGTCCATGACGAATTCATAACGGATTTCTATGGGCTCATCTCATCGTTTCATGACTTCCGCGAATTGTCACCCTTGACTCGGTAAGCGATCCCCTGACACATTAAGTTGTCAGACATCTTACATAAATGGGGATCCGAACTGACGGATCACAAGGAGGACCACATGAAAAAGCTCTTCATGCGCATGGCCGTAGGTGCTGCCTTCGTCGCTGCCGCCGTTTCGGCTCATGCCGGCGAGACGCTCGACCGCGTCATGGAAAAGAAGGCGATGGTCGTCGCGACCAACAGCGGATGGCCGCCCCAGAGCTATCTCGACGACAACAACGAGATGGTCGGCTTCGATATCGACGTCGCGCGCGAGATCGCCAAGCGCCTCGGCGTCGAGGTGAGCTTCGAGACGCCGGATTGGGCAACCCTGACCGGCGGCCGCTGGCAGGGCCGTTACGATCTCGGCGTCGGTTCGGTTACGCCCACCAAGGCGCGTGCCCAGGTGATCGATTTTGTCGGCATCTACTACTACAGCCCCTATGTTTACGTCGTTCACAAGGACAGCGACGCCAAGTCCGTCACCGACCTCAACGGCAAGGTGATCGGCGTCGAGACGGCGACGACCTCGGAAGATTTCATCAACCGCAAGCTTGAAATCGACGCGCCGGGCCTGCCGCCGATCGAATACAAGCTGGAGCCGGGCGAAGTCCGCACGTTTGCCGATTCCATGCTGCCCTTCGACGACCTGCGTCTTGGCGCCGGCGTTCGCCTCGACGCGGTGATCGCGCCCGAGCAGACCGCGATGAACGCCATCAAGAACGGCTACCCGGTCAAGGTTCTCGAAGGCGAATACGCTTTCCGCGAACCGCTCGTCGTCATCGCCGAGAAGGTCGATCCGGAATGGACCGCCAAGGTCGGCGGCATCATCGAGGAAATGAAGAAGGACGGCACGCTGGGGACGCTCACCACCAAGTGGTACGGCAAGGATTACAGCGCCGACTGATGCAAGACCGGCGCGGGCGGATAAGCCCGCGCCATTTCATTCGAGGGGGAGCATGCGATGGCCTATCCGGACACCTATTACAAACGAACCATGGCGGACCAGACGGCGCGCCCGGCGCTTTCGGGCACGGTCGAATGCGACGCGGTCATCGTCGGTGCCGGTCTTGCCGGCCTCACCATGGCGCTGCAGCTGGCCCGTGCCGGCAAGCGCGTCACTGTGCTGGAGGCCGAAAGCGTCGGTTTCGGAGCGTCGGGGCGCAATGGCGGCTTCGTCAGCCCCGGCTATGCGACGGGAGGAGACGACATTGCCCGCGTGACCGGCAAGGATACGGCGCGCAAGCTGCACCACCTCTCCATCGAAGGCATGGAATTCATCCGCGAGAATATCGCGTCGCTCGCCATCGACGACGCCAGGCCCGAGCCGGGCATCATGAGCGTGCTGCGCTACGACGATGGTGCCAGCCTCAAGGCCTATGCGGAAGAGACCCGCCGCGAATATGGCTACGAGCTCGAATATATGGACCGCGATGCCGTGCACGCGGTGCTGAAATCCGAGCGCTATTTCCAGGCGCTGCGCAATCCCAATGCCTTCCACATGCACCCGCTCAACTATCTGCGCGCCATCGCCGCCGAAATCGAGCATCTCGGCGGGCGTATCTGCGAACAGTCTGCCGCCGTCTCGGTGGATTTCTCCGGCGCTGAAAAGCGCGTCAAGACATCCGGCGGCGAGGTGAAGGCCAAGGACGTCGTCTTCACGACCGGCGGCTATACCGGATCGCTGAACGGCAAGTTGAAGCGCTCCTACCTGCCGATTGCCACCTATGTCATGGTCAGCGAGGATGCACCGGAGCTGATCGCCACGGCGATCGCCACGAAAAACGCCATCGGCGACAATCGTCGGGCCGGTGATTACTACCGTCTCGTCGATGGCGGGCGCCGCATACTTTGGGGCGGGCGCATCACCACCCATGCCGCCTCCACGGCCGGCCTCGTCAAGGAACTGCGCGCCGAAATGGTCGGCACCTATCCGCAGCTTGCCGGCCTCAAGACCGAGCTCGCTTGGTCGGGCCTGATGTCTTACGCCCGCCACCTGATGCCCCAGATCGGGTGCATGAGCCCCGGCGTCTGGTACTGCACCGCCTTCGGCGGCCATGGCCTCAACACGACGGCGATCGGCGGCAAGGTCATCGCGGAAGGCATTCTCGGCGAAACCGAGCGCTACAAGCTCTTCGAACCCTTCGGCCTCGTCTGGGCCGGCGGTCTTGCCGGGCTTGCCGTGGCGCAGCTCACCTATTGGAAACTCCAGGCGCAGGACTGGTGGCGCGAGCGCGCAGCGTAAGCGGCTTCAACGAGAACAAGGGGCGGAACATGATTGGCCGACTGATACTCACCTATCCCGAAGCATCGCGCAGGGCCGGCGGCCTGCTCATCCTCGTCGTCGTCGCGGCGGTGCTTTATTCCATCGGCGTCAGCTCCGCCTGGATCGGCCATGTGCTGCCGTCCTCGGTCGATTGGCTGAAGGAGAACCAGGTCGTCGGCCGTATCGTCTCGTCGGTGCTGATCGCGCTCATTGTCGCGGCGAACTGGAAGGCGTTGCGCCAGCTGCCGCGCCGCTGGCAGGTGGTCGGCGTCTGGGTCGAGCTCTTCGTGCTCCTGATGCTGTTCTTCTATTCCTTCGATCTTTCCTTCGCCTTCATCGCCAAGAAGATCGGCTTCCTGATTACCCAGGGCGTGACCACGACGCTCTTCATTTCCGCGGTCTCGATCCTGATCGCCACGATCATTGCGCTTGCCGGCGCTATTGCGAAACTCTCCAGCAACGGCGTCGTCTATGGCCTTGCGACCTTCTATACGTCGCTGTTTCGCGGCCTGCCGCTCTTGATGCAGATCTACATCATCTATCTCGGCCTGCCGCAGGTGGGCTATGTCATCGGGGCAATTCCGGCCGGCATTCTCGCTTTGTCGCTCTGCTACGGTGCCTATATGACGGAAATCTTCCGTGCCGGCATCCAGAGCATCAACCGCGGCCAGACGGAGGGCGCGACCGCGCTCGGCCTCAGCCCGGCCCAGACGATGACGCTCGTCATCCTGCCACAGGCCATGCGCGTCATCATCCCGCCGACGGGCAACCAGTTCATCGCGATGCTGAAGGATAGCTCGCTCGTCTCCGTGGTCGGCGTCTGGGAAATCATGTATCTTGCGCGCACCCAGGGCCAGACCGAGTTCCGTCACATCGAAATGCTGATCACCGCCTCCATGATTTACTGGATCCTTTCGATCGGCCTGGAATATGCCCAGTCCCGCATCGAAGAAAGGTTTGGGCGCTTCAATGTCCGCTGACGCCTCCGTGGCAGAGAGCGACGGCACGCCGGTCGTGCCGTCGAATGGCAAGGGCGCGTTGATCGTGCTCGTCGCCTTCTTCGTGTTTTCCGCGACTGATGCCATCGTCAAGATCATGGCCGGCACGATCCCCGCGCCGCAGGTGACGTTCCTCATCACCGCCACGGCGCTGATCCTGCTTCTGGTCCATGCACTCGTTACGGGCCGCGTTCGCCGCCTGATCCCGCGCCAGCCGTCGCTCGCCTTCTGGCGGGCGTTGCTGCTCGCGCTCGATACGCTGCTGATCCACTACGCCTTCGCCACGCTGCCGATGGCAGAGGCCTATCTCATCGCCTTCCTGACGCCGATCCTTGTCGCCATGCTGAGCTTCGTCTTTCTGGGAGAACGGCTGTCGCGCATCGGCTGGCTGGGCGTGCTGGTCGGTTTTGCCGGTGTTGCCGTGGCGTTGAAGCCCGGTGCAGCCCCGCTCAATCTCGGCCATCTCGCGGCTTTCGCCTCGGCGGTGCTGTTCTCGCTGTCACTGATCCTGCTGCGCCGGACCAAGATGGCGGAGACGGATGAGGCGCTGGTCGCGAGCCTTCTCGTGGTGATGACACCCGTCGCTTTCGCCGTGGCGGCCGTATCCGGCGAGCTGAAGCCGCTCGATCTTCCCATTTTTGGCTATGCAGTGGCGGGCGGCGTGCTGCTGATCGTCGGCAATGCGCTGCTTGTCCGCGCCTTCCGGGTCGGCGAAGCCTCGGTTGTCGCGCCGTTCCAATACAGCCAGATCATCTGGGGCTGCCTCTATGGCGTGTTCCTGTTCTCCACGCCCGTGGAAATGCACACGCTGATGGGTGCTGCGATCATCATCTTCTCCGGCTGGCTGGTGCTGAAGTAACCGCTCAGAGCGGCCTGGCATCCTGCGGGAAGCCGCCGACATGGGTGCAGGTCGCCGCCGCCTGATCGCGTCCGGCCGCAAGGCAATCAGGCAGGGGCTTGCCGGCGATGCGGGCGGCGAGGAAGCCGGCGATGAAACTGTCGCCGGCGCCGGTCGTATCGA
>CBFGOD010000222.1:0-7253 GCA_965650295.1 uncultured Shinella sp.
GCTGGAGGCCCGCTTCACAGATCCGCGCGCTGGTCGTGGCGATGTGCAGCAGCGCGTGTTGCAGGGTGACGGGTGCCTGCGCGGTGCGGTTCGGGCGAACATTGTCATTGGAGGTGCGGGCGGTGGCGCTGCGGATCACCACGAAATCGGCATCGACCACTTCGAGCCGGACAGGCGCGCGGCGCGCGTGCTTTTCCACCGGCGACTTCGGTTCGGGCGGCAGGAGGTCGATCCGGCCTTTTGCCTCGCGTCGTGCTTTGAAGGCGTTCATCGGGAACTCCCCGCTTCCCGTTTCCGCGCAAAATCAGGGGCGAAAAGTCGGGCATTGAATGAAATCCTTACGAAACGTAAACCATACTGGTTAATGCTTCGGAAACCTGACCGTGAAAGAGCCGCTTTCCTCTGCGACATCCGCTAGGATGGCGCCACGCGCTCAGGCGAACGCTCTTAGAAACCGGATTGACCCTTGATTCACTTCGAAAATGTCGGACTGCGCTACGGGATGGGGCCGGAGATCCTCCGCGACCTGACCTTCGATATTCCGCGCCGGTCCTTCCAGTTCCTGACCGGCCCGTCGGGGGCCGGCAAGACGACGCTGCTGCGCCTGCTCTTCCTGTCGCTTCAGCCGACGCGCGGCATCATCCGCAGCTTCGACCGGGAGGTTTCCACAATCCCGCGCGACGAGCTGCCCATGCTGCGCAGGCGCATCGGCATCGTCTTCCAGGATTTTCGCCTGCTCGATCATCTGACGACCTATGAAAATGTCGCTCTTCCCCTGCGCGTGCGCGGCAAGGACGAATCGAGCTACAGGGCCGATGTGCTGGAGCTTCTGAAATGGGTCGGCCTCGGTGAGCGAATCAACGTGCTGCCGCCGGTTCTCTCCGGCGGTGAAAAGCAGCGTGCGGCGATTGCCCGTGCGCTCATCGACCGGCCGGAGCTGCTTCTGGCCGACGAACCGACGGGCAACGTCGATCCGCCGATGGCGCAGCGCCTGCTCAGCCTGTTCCTTGAGCTCAACCGGCTCGGCACGGCCGTCGTCATCGCGACCCATGATCTCTCGCTGATGGATCAGGTGGAGGCGCGGCGCATGATCCTCTCGCAGGGGCGGCTCGACATCTATGACTGACGCCCCCCGCGATACTGTTCAGGAAGGCCAAGCCGCCCGCCGGCCGGAAATGAAGGTGCGCCCGACGGCACCCATCGTTCCACCGTCGAACGTGTCCGGCAATGCGCTGATGGCCGTCATCGCCATCATGGCGTTCCTCGCCTGCCTTACCTTTGGCGCCGTCAACATGGTGCGTGCCACGGCGGCGAGCTGGCAGAGCCAGATTTCCCGCGAGATCACCATCCAGATCAAACCGGACGACAATCTCGACATGGAGCAGGCGCTGAAGGACGTGCGCGATCTCGCGCTCACCTTCTCCGGCACGCGCGACGGCACGATCGTCGACCGCGAGGCGACGGCCCGCCTGCTCGAACCCTGGCTGGGCGAGGGGCTCAACCTCGATGAACTGCCGGTGCCGCGCCTCGTCATCGTCACCATCGACGAACAGAGCCCACCGGATTTCACGGCCATGCGCAAGGCGTTGACGGCAAAGGTGCCGCAGGCCTTCCTTGACGATCACCGCACGTGGGTCGATCGTCTCGTCGCCATGGCGCGCACCACGGCCTTTATCGGCACGGGCGTGCTGGTGCTGGTCTTCTCGGCGATGGTGCTGACGGTGGTCTTCGCGACACGCGGGGCCTTGTCGGGAAATCGCCATATCGTCGAGGTGCTGCACTTCGTCGGCGCCGAGGCCGGTTTCGTTGCCTCGGAGTTCCAGAAGCATTTTCTCAAGATCAGCCTCAAGGGCTCCGTTGCCGGCGGGGCGCTGGCGGCGCTGTTCTTTGCCGTCGCCGGCTTCTGGCAGGGGCGCTCGATAGCGACGCCGCAGAGCGACCAGGCCACCGCGCTGTTCGGTTCCTTCTCCATGGGGATGACCGGCTATCTCGGCATTGCCGCAACGATCTCCGTCATCGCGCTTCTGACCACACTGACGGCCCGCTTCACCGTGATGCGGACGATCCACGAGATCGATCAGATCCGCTCGGATCCGTCGCGCACCGACCAGCTGCCCGACACATGATTTGCCGCAGCCGAACCATCGCCGCGAAACGGGCTCGCCGTTGCCGCAATCGGATTCTATGGACGCTGTCATGAGCGGGTTGGAACGGGCAAAAACGGGGCTGTCTGACGACACCCGGCCACAGGCGGAAGGGCGGCGGCGCAAAGGCCCCATCCGGATCGCCGTGCGCGTGCTGCTTGCCCTCTTCATTCTCGGCACCGCCGCCCTCCTTGCCGGCTTCCTGCATTTCGCCGAGACGGTGGCGGCGCTGGAAGCGCCGCGGGATCCGAAGGCGGACGCCATCGTGGTGCTGACCGGCGGCTACCAACGGATCGATCACGCGATCGGGCTTTTGAAGCGCGGTGCCGGCGAGCGGCTGCTGATTTCGGGTGTGAACCCCACGACGAGCGGCAACCAGCTGCGCAAGCTCACCCAGAGCTCGTCGAGCCTCTTCGAATGCTGCGTCGATATCGGCTACGATGCCGTGGATACGATCGGCAATGCCAACGAGACGGCGCGCTGGATCAACGATCACCGCTTCCGCCGGGTGCTCGTCGTCACCAACAATTACCACATGCCGCGCAGTCTCCTGGAGCTGGAGGTCAGCGATCCCCAGACGGAGTTCATCGCCTATCCGGTCGTCAACACGGATCTGAGGAACGGCAATTGGCTGCGCCAGCCCGGCGTCGTGAAGGCCATGTTGTCGGAATATCTGAAATATACGCTGGCGCGTGTTCGGGCCATGGCGGGCGCCCGCAGCTGGTCGGGTCTGAGGGGCGATCTGGCGGGCATGTCGGGCAGCTGAGTTCGGTCGACGGGAGTTTCCCCGCCTGGCAATATCGTGTAGGCGGAAAAGACCGTTCCGCAGACAGGCCGCCCGATGATCGCTCTCCGTTCCGTGCTCTTCAACACAATCTTCTACATGAACCTCATCGGACAGATGATCGTCATGACGCCGGCCTATTTCCTGCTGCCGCGCAAAAAGGCCTTCGTGATCGCCAAGAACTGGGCGCGCAGCAACCATTGGCTCTTTGCCAAGATCGTCGGCACGACCTTCGAGGTCGAGGGGCTGGAGAACATTCCCAAGGGGGCCTACATCTTCGCGCCGAAGCATCAGTCCTTCTGGGATGCCTATGCGCCGCTGCCCTGGCTTGACGATCCCCTCTATATCCTGAAGCGCGAACTGACATGGATCCCGCTGTTCGGATTGTATCTGAAGAAGCAGCGCATGGTGCCGGTTGATCGCGGGGCGCGCGGCAAGGCGATGGCTGCCATGATGGCGCGCACCAAGGCCGAGATGAATACGGGACGTCAGCTCATCATCTATCCCGAGGGTACGCGCCGTCCGCCAGGCGCAGCTCCAGAATACAAATACGGTATCGCCCGCCTCTATCGCGACCTCAAGGTGCCCGTCGTGCCCGTCGTGATGCATCCCGGCCTGTTCTGGCCGCGGCGCACGACGATGCGCTATCCCGGCCATTTCAAGGTGCAGATCCTGCCGGCGATCCAGCCGGGCATGGAGCCGGATGCTTTTCTTGCCCATCTCATCGATGTCATGGAAACGGCAAGCGACCGTCTGCTGGTGGAGACTGTCGAAGCGAACCCCGCGCTGCCGTTGCCGCCCACGGCCGTGGCGCGTCTGGCGGAGTTGAAGGCGCGGACGGCCTGATCAGGCCGTCGCGGGGCCGTGAAGCCTGTCGGCCTTGCGGCCGACATCCTCCAGCCAATGGTCGCGGATGCCCATTTCGCGCAGATGCGTCAGCGTGCTGCGGACATAATCGATGTTGCGGCCGGACTTGCCGACGGCGGAGCTGACGGTGATCGCCGCCTCGTCGGCCGTGACGGACGCGGCAAACTGGTGGTGGGCGCGGTCGCAGATATAGACGAGGGTGGTGATGCGCCGCCCGTCTCCGAGCGTCGCCGGCAGGGTGCGCTCCTGGTAGACATGGGTCACCAGCTCGCGTTCACGCAGATAGTCGGTCACGGCCTCGCGGCTTTCCGGCGCGACGCGGAAAGCGACACCACGGCACGAGCCGCCGCGATCAAGGCCCAGCACGAGGCCGGGTTTTTCCTCAGTGCCGCGATGGACCCAGGAGCGCACGCAAAGCGAGCGGCGGAAGCCGAAGAGATGGGCGGGCTGCCGCTCCTCGAACTCGAATCCCGGATTCCACATCAGCGATCCGTAGCCGAACACCCAGAATTCGTTCATATCCACCGTCACAAGCATCAACTCTCCGTCTATCGCTGTTGCAAACGCAAAACCGCTTCACACTTTTGCTGCAACAGCTCTAAAAGCCGCCGCAATTGCCAGCTTTGTCGCGCAAGCGGGCAAATCACATCCGCCACCATTGGAGAACATCATGGCATCGTCAAGCCGCACGGACGCTTCCGGCGTCACGCGCAAAATGATCCGGCTCGCCGTTGCCGTCATAGTCGTCCTGGCGCTCTATACGGGCGGATGGTTCTACGCCGCAAGCTGGGCGAAGAGCACACTTGACCGGGAACTTGTCGCGTCCGAACAAGGCCTGCATTCGGCCTCGTGCAGCAATCTCGACGTGCGGGGCTTCCCCTTCCGCATCGGACTGTTCTGCGATTCAGTCGCCTTCGATGATCGGGCGACGGGCCTGTCGGCGACATTCGGCGCCTTGCGGTCGGCCGCACAGGTCTACCGGCCGGGGCACGCGGTGCTGGAACTCGATGGCCCCGCACAGGTGCGCATCACGCCCGATCTGGTCTTCGATGCGAACTGGGACCTGCTCCATGCCAGCGCCACGGCCTGGACCGACGGTCTCGACCGCGCCTCCGTCGCCTATGACGGGCTGAAGGGCAGGCTGAACGTGCCCTCCGAGGGCATTTCGGTTGGAATTGTCGCGACCCATGGTGAAAAGCACGTTCGTCAGTTCGGCGAGGCGCTCGATGTCGCGGCCTCCTTCGATGCGCTTTCGCTCGATCTCGGCGACCGTATCTTGCCGCCGCTGGATGTCGCCGCCGACATGACGATTGCGGACGCAGCCAGATGGATTTCCGCCGAGGGGCCGCCGGCCGATGCACCGCTGGGTGCGAGCGTGGAACTGCGCCGGCTGTCGCTCGATCTCGGCGATGGCAAGGTGATGGCGTTGTCCGGCCCCCTGACGGTGGGCGATGACGGCGCTCTTTCCGGCACGCTCGACCTCGATATCGCGGGCATCTCGGCTTGGCGCGATCGTATTTCCGAAGCATTTCCGGAAATTTCCGAAACAACGGCACGTGTCGCGCAGGCTATCGAAGGGTTGTCGAAGGGCGATGACCGGGCGGTCGTCAAGCTGAAGGTCGATGACGGAACGGTCTATCTCGGGCTCTTCCCGATCGCCGTCATTCCACCCTTCTGAACTGCTTCTTGGTTTTACGCAAAACCGCTGCGCACTTTTGCTGGACTTGCTCAGCCTTTTTTATCTTCGACCGGCCGGCCGAAGTTTGGCGCTGCCGTATCCTGGCCGGCATCGATGATCGAGCGGCGGATGGCGCGGGTGCGGGTGAAGAGGTCGAAGAGCTTTTCACCATCGCCCCAGCGGATGGCGCGCTGCAGATAGGCGAGGTCCTCGGAAAAGCGCGAGAGCATTTCGAGGATCGCATCCTTGTTGTGCAGGCAGACGTCACGCCACATGGTCGGGTCTGAGGCCGCAAGACGCGTAAAATCGCGAAAACCCGAGGCCGAATATTTGATGACTTCCGATTCGGTCACCGTCTCCAGATCGTCGGCGGTGCCGACGATGTTGTAGGCGATGATGTGGGGCAGGTGCGAGACGATGGCGAGCACCTTGTCGTGGTGCTCGGTGTCCATCTCGTCGACCTTCGAGCCGAGCGCTTCCCAGAAGGCGGCGAGCTTGCGCTTGGCGTCCTTGTCCGTGCCGTGCACGGGTGTGAGGATGCACCAGCGGCCCTGGAAGAGTTCGGCAAAACCGGCGTCGGGGCCGGAATGCTCGGTGCCGGCGAGCGGATGGCCGGGAATGAAATGCACGCCCTTCGGGATATGCGGCAGCATCTGCCCCACGACGGAGGCCTTGGTCGAGCCGACATCGGTGACGATGGCGCCTTGTTTCAGATGAGGGGCGATTTCTTCCGCCACCTTGCCAGAGGCACCGACGGGGACCGAGACGATGACGAGGTCAGCGCCCTCGACGGCCTTGCCGGCGTCGAGCACATAGTGGGTGCCGAGTTCCAAAGCCTCGGCCCGATCCAGGGTTTCCTGGCTGCGGCTGGAGATCGTGACGGACTTGGCAAGGCCTTTCGCCTTGACGGCGCGGGCGATGGAGGAACCGATGAGGCCGATACCGATCAGCGTGATCTTGTCGAAATGTCCGTCTGTCATGCCCGTCTTCCCGTTGCTGCCGTTTCGCTCTAGCGGGCGGACCTGGCTTTGTCGAGGGGATCACCGCTTGGCGCGGTCACGCGTCGTCGGCACGCCCTGCGGCGCGAGCACCGGTACGAAGACGCGGCGCGAGGCGCGCGCGGCGACGGGCAGGCCCTGGTAAAGCCGTTTCTGCGCCTCCACGATGATGACGCCCGAAAACATCGGCCAGAGCATGCGCCCCAATTTTTCGAAGACGCCGCGCAGCTTCAGCACGCTGCGCAGCTTCGAGGGCGGGAAGAACAGCGCTTCGGCGCTGGCGCCGGGGGTGAAATTGGTCTCGCGCAGCAGAGCCGTCAGCTGGCCGCGCGAATAGGGCCGGCCGGAGCCGAAAGGCGTGTGCTCCATGCGCGCCCAGACGCCGCGCCGGTTCGGCACGACGATGACGAGCCGCCCGCCGGGGGCCAGCACGCGCCACAGTTCCTTCATCGTCTCGCGCGGGTTTTCGGCGAATTCCAGCGAATGCACCATCAGCACGCGGTCGACCGAGGCATCCGGCAAGGGCAGCTCCTCGTCGAAGACCAGCGCCGTCGAGGAAAGCTCCGACGGCGGCCAGTTCACCGCACCCTGGCCGGCCGGCATGAAGGCGAAGGTGCGCTCGGTATCGGCGCGGAAGCGTTCGAGATAGGGCACGGCATAGCCCAGCCCGACCAGCCGCTCGTCCGGCAGGCGCGCCCAGAGTGAGGCCAGCGCCATGGAGATCGAATGATCGGCAAGGCGGCCGAGCGGGGAATGGTAGAATTCTCTGAGATCGACGATGT
>CBFGOD010000223.1:0-7247 GCA_965650295.1 uncultured Shinella sp.
TCACCCTTTTTGAAAGTTGTCGTCACGGGAACCTCGTCCGATGACGGCGGCGGCGCTTGAACCGATCGCCGAAACCCCCTCCACCTCCCGGCGCCGGGCCTGGATGCGGAGCGAAGAGGCCCGTGGCCTCGCCATGATCTCGCCGACCTTTCTCTATGCGCTGGCGCTGCTCTTCCTCCCTGTTATCATCGTCATCGCCTACAGTTTCTGGACCCAGAACTACCTCGAGATCGACCGCACCTTCACGCTGGAAAACTACCGGCAGGCGCTGACGGAACCGATCTATCGCGACCTCTTCGTCCGCTCGCTGTGGATCTCGCTGACGGTCAGCGTCGTCACCGTCGTTTTCTCCTATCCGGTCGCCTGGTTCATTTCCTTCCATGGCGGCGTGCACAAGAACCTCTGGCTCTTCCTCATCACCGTGCCCTGCTGGACGAGCTACCTGCTGCGCGTCATGTCGTGGAAGGTCATTCTGGGTTATGGCGGCGTGATGAACACCGGCCTCATCTCGATGGGCCTCATCGACAAGCCGGTGACCTCGCTGCTCTACAATTCCAACGCCGTCGTCATCACGCTGGTGCACAGCTGGGCGGCCTTCGCCATCCTGCCGATCTACGTCTCGCTGCAAAAGGTCGACCGCACGCTGATCGAAGCCGCGCGCGATCTCGGCGACAGCAGGATCAAGGCGTTCTTCCGTATCACCCTGCCGCTCTCGCTGCCCGGCGTCATCTCCGCCTTCCTGATCGTGATGATCCCGACCGTCGGCGACTATGTGACGCCACGCCTCGTCGGCGGCAAGGACGGTGTGATGATCGCAACCGCCATTCAGGCGCAGTTCGGCAAGGCCGCCAACTGGCCGCTGGGTGCCGCCCTGTCGGTGACGACCATGGTGCTCGTCTCGCTTTCGGCCGCAGCGATCGTCCTCGCGCTGAAATTCACCATCCGGAGGATCAAATGAGCATCCTCACCCAGCGCCTGCGCTTCATTCCGTTCCTGCCCATCTATGTGGCGCTCTATTTCCTGTTCCTCTACCTGCCGATCCTGCTGCTACCGATCTTCTCCTTCAACAATGCGGCCACCACCACCTTCCCGCTCGCCGGCTTCACGACCAAGTGGTACGCCTCGCTTTCCGGCAATTCGGTGATGCTGGAAGCGGCGTGGAACAGCCTGATCGTCGGCCTGTCCGTCTCGCTGCTGTCGACCGTGCTCGGCATCTGCGCGGCCCGTGCCATCACGCGCTATCGTTTCCGTGGCCAGCGCGCCGCCGCCGGCCTCATCATGGCGCCGCTCTTCCTGCCGGAGATCATCGTTGCCGTCTCGCTCCTGATGATCGTGCTGGCGATGGGGGTGGAACTGTCGCTCGTCACCGTCATCCTCGGCCAGACGGTGTTCTGCGTGCCCTATGCCATGTCGGTGCTGGTCTCCGGCTTCGAAGGCTTCGACCGCAGCCTGGAGGAAGCCTCCTACGATCTCGGCGAGACCGCCATCGGCACCTTCCGTCGCGTGACGCTGCCGGTGGTGGCGCCCGCCATCGTCTCCAGCCTGCTCGTCACCTTCACCATCTCGCTCGACGAGTTCATCCTCGCCTTCTTCCTCTCCGGCACCGAGCCGACGCTGCCCGTCTATATCTGGGGCCAGCTGCGCTTTGCCGCCAAGCTGCCGGGCGTGCTGGCGCTCGGCACGATCATGCTCGTCGCCTCCATCCTGATGCTCACCCTCGCCGAAATCCTGCGCCGCCGTGCCGAACGCCGCACGCAGCTGGCGCATGCCCTGCCCTAGAGACTGTCTGGTTCATCCTGAACCAGACAGTCTCTAGGTTTCTTTGTTTTCGTTTGTCTCTTCGGGAAAACCGGTTCCCACTTTTCCCGGACAAACTCTAGGAGTTCTCATGAGCGACCGCGCTATGATCCAGATCGAAAACGTCTCGAAATTCTACGGCATCTACAAGGCGCTGGACGATGTCTCGCTGTCGATTGCCGAAGGCGAATTCTTCTCGCTGCTCGGCCCCTCCGGCTGCGGCAAGACCACACTTCTCCGCTCCATCGCCGGCTTCGAGAACCCGACGGCGGGCGAGATCTATATCGACGGCGTACCCTCGCTGGCCCTGCCGCCGAACAAGCGTCCGACCAATATGGTGTTCCAGAGCTACGCCATCTTCCCGCATCTCGATGTCGCGGAAAACGTCGCCTATGGCCTGAAGCGGCTCAAACTCTCGCCCGAAGAAGAAAAGAAACGCGTCGGCGATGCGCTCGACATGGTCCGCCTCTCCGGCCTCGGCCAGCGCAAGGCGCATGAGCTCTCCGGTGGCCAGCGCCAGCGCGTAGCGCTCGCCCGCGCGCTTGTGATGCGCCCGAAGGTGCTGCTGCTCGACGAACCGCTTTCGGCGCTCGACAAGAAGCTGCGCGAGGAAATGCAGGTGGAGCTGCGCACGCTGCAAAAGGCCGTCGGCATCACCTTCATCCTCGTCACGCATGACCAATATGAAGCGCTCGCCCTTTCCGACCGCATCGCCGTGATGTTCGGCGGCCGCATCGCGCAGATCGCGAGCCCGAAGGAAATCTACCAGCGCCCGCGCACGCGCAAGGTCGCCGATTTCCTTGGCGGCATGAATTTCCTCAAGGCTAAAGTGCTCGGCGAACAGGGCAATGCCGTCTCCATCGATGCCGCTCGTTTCGGCGCCGTCCAGCTGGAAAAGCCGCAGGGTTTTACCGCCAGCAACGGCCACGTCACCGTCGGCATACGCCCGGAGCGCCTGCGGCTGCTCTGGGATGACGACCGCGCGCCGCACGAGCTCGCCGGCCGCATCGAGAACCGCGCCTATTTCGGCGAGGTCACGCATCTGACGGTCGGCATCGACGGGCTGGAACAGCCGCTCTCAATGGTCGAGACGAACAATTTCGGCGCCGACGACTTGCCGGTCGGCGCCGAAATCCGCCTTGCCTATGATCCGGATGCATTCGTGCTTCTGGCGGAAGATCCACCTGTCACGCGGGTGTAGCGCCGCCGCTCATTTTTCCCGCACGAAGACATGGGCTTCGACGGCTGCGGCGATAAAGGCATTGCGGGCCTCCGATGGCGGCTTCCTGCCCTCCAGAACGGCAGCACACGCCTTTCGCGCCGCTCTCAACTGCCGACCTCGCTGGACCGGCCAATCGACAACCAGCGCTCGCGCCGCTTCCTGCGTGCTGGCCACGGTGCGATATTGGCCGAGCCGCGGCGTTTCGAAGGTGATGGGTTTACTCCAGCGTTTAGGGTCCATGACGCAATACCTCACGCAATACCAGACCCTTCTCAACGCAAAACGCTCCCGAAGCGTTCCGGGAGCGTCATAGACGAACAATTCGCTTTGCAGATCCGGCGCTATTCGCCGGACAGGGGAAAGCTATCGGATGCGAAAGCTGCGGACAGACCCAAACGGATGGACTGGCCATCGGACCAGTTTTGCGCATGACTCTGAATCTTGAAAGATCGTTGCAACTCCTCGCCGTCCTCAACGACAACGACGATCCACTCGTCAATGTCGGGAATGAGCGTAACAGAGTTTGGCTGCATAGCCGCCCCCTTTCGTTCACTGGGGCGGAAGCTCCTTAACTTTCGGCAGTGGCGCCCGTTTCAATTGCCACCGCTGCAACCATCATACGTCCTTTTCGCTGAATGTCGAATGAAGGATGCGTGACCTCGCCCCGGCAGGAGCGAGGTCGGCGTTCTCAGTAACCCGATTTGATCTTCTCGAATTCGGCGATCATCTTCTGCCGCAGTTCCGTCGGCATCGGCGACTGGAAGAGCGTGTTGGCCACGAAGGCATCGACGTCGGCATAGCCCTTGTCCTTCAGAATCTTCGGATCGACGGCCGCCATGCCCTTGGCATTGGAATGGCCATAGCCCCAGCTCTCGACCATATAGGCGGCGACAGCGGGATCGGTGACGGCATTGAGATAATCATAGGCAAGATCCGGGCTCGCCTCACCCCCCTTCAGGCGCACATAGCCGCAGACCCAGGTCGAAAGGCCTTCCTTGGTGTCCTTCTTGATGGCGACGGGCTGGCTCTCGGCCTGCAGGGTCGTCGCCGTCTCGTTCCAGGCCCAGGCGAGGTCAACCTCGCCGCTCGCCATCGCCTGGCTCAGGTCCGTATTGTCCGTCCAGTAGAGCCGCACATTCTTGTGCACCTCGCGCAGGAAGGCGGAGGCCTCCTGGAACTGCGCGTCCGTCATCGTCGTCCAGTCCTTGAGACCGATGGCGAGACTTGCCAGCGCATAGGCGTCATCGACATTGTCGCCGATCGACACGCGGTCCTTGAACTTGGGATCGGCAAAGGCCTTGAGCGAGGCGACTTCTTCCGGCTTCACCGTATCGGTGCGATAGGTCAGCACCGTGTTGCCCCATTCGAAGGGAATGAACCAGGCGGTGCCGTCATCCGACGTCATCAGGTTCTTCATCGCCTTGAAATTCGGCAGCACATCGTTCCAGGAGGCGAGCTTGGCCGTATCGAGCGGCTCCAGCATGCCCGCTTCGCGCCATTTCACGATGCTTTGCGCACAGGGGTGCGCCACATCCGCCTTGAAACCGGACCGCAACTTCTGGAACGCCTCTTCCTCATCCCCGAAGAAGGAGAAATCCGGCGAGCCGCCATGCTTTTCGCTATAGGCGGGGTGAAAAGCCGGGTCTTCGTAACCGGACCAATCGAAGACGGTCAGGCTATCGGCGGAGAAGGCAGGAAGGGCGGGTCCGAGGGCAAGGACGGCGGCAAGTGCCGCTGTCGTAAGATACCTGGCCGTGTTCGCAGTCGTCATGCCGTTCTCCTTCCCCGTTTTCGGGTTCCCTATTGTGGTTTTGGTCCTTGCAAAGTGAGATGCTTCGGGAAGGCCACGACGACGAAGGCGATGGCCGCCTCCAGCGCTTTTTCCCGCGTCGTGCCGTCGCCCATCATCAGGCGCAGCCACAGGCCTTCCAGCATGGCGCAGAGCGACAGCGCCATCGGTTCCGGTTCGTAATCGTAGCCGCCCTCCGCCTTGAGGTCGGCACAGAGCGCGATCACCGTCTCCTGGTATTTGACGTCGCGCGCGCCGCACAGCGCCTGATAGGTCGGCCGCGACTTGGCCTCGCCCCAGAAGGCACACCAGGCGGCAAGCTTGCGCTTCGTGCAGATCTTTCGGTCGAAATCCGCATGCACGATGGCCCACAGGCGGCTGGCGACGCTGGGACCGGCCTTTTCGAGCGCCGAATTCCAGTGGTCGCCATACTCTTCCGACATGAATTGCAGCGTGGCGATGAGCAGGTTTTCCTTGCTCTCGAAGTGGAAGTTGACGATCCCGCGGGACAAGCCCGCACCATCGGCCACATCCGCCAGCGTCGTGTCGGAATAGCCGCGCTTGGCCAGCGAATCGATCGTCGCCTCGATGAGCTGCTGCCGTCTCGTTTCCTTGGAAGCCTTGCGGCCCCGCTTCTCGCCGTCACCCGAGCCCTGATCAGCCCCGCCTGCCCGCATCTTCACCGTCACCTTGCCTTTGGGATTCTTCAGCACGACCGTCATGGGCGAATTCCCGCGGCCGGCCTGCTTGCGCGCAGATGAGTGGGACAATGCTCCCCGCTGTCAAGAACCTTCTGCATGGCGGTCCAGGTGCGGATGTTCTTGGCGACATAGGCCTCGCCGACGGCGACAACAGCCTCCGCATAGAGCGGCCCTTTCAGCCGTTCCAGTTCGCCGTGCGCCACGTCGCGATACCAGGGCATTGCGGCTCTCGGCGACGCCATCGACGAAGCCCGCCTGCGCCATCGCCCGCAGAGTGCGCTGCGAGGAGGCCATGCCGAAACTCAGCCCTTCAGCAGCGACATAGTCGTTCATCTCGGCGCTTGGCTCGCCGTCATGCCCGATCAGCCAATCCGAGGCGGCAAGCATGCCGCCTGGCCTCAGCACCCGGAACAGCTCGGCAAACAACGCCTCCTTGTCCGGCACATGGATCATCGCATCCTTGGAGAAGACGACATCGAATGCGCCGTCATCGAACGGCAGCCGCCCCGGCGGGCGGGCGACGAACCGCGCGATGGACGAAAGCGCCTGCGCGGCCGCAGCCGCCTTCGCCCGCTCGATGACGGGTTGCTCGACGTCATAGCCGACGATCTCCGCCGGACGGTAGGTCCTCGCGATATGCAACGTGATGCCACCGGCGCCGCAGCCGAAATCGAGAATGGACTTGCCCGTAAGATCGATGCCCGCAAGCACGCGATCCACCTCCGCCGGGCCGCCAGGCGAAAGATAGCCCTCGCCCCACATCACGCCGAGGAAGCGGATCGCCGCCTCGTCATATTCCGCTTCCGTAGCTGCACCGTTATCGACTGCCGCCGTCATGGCTTCCCTGCTCTTGCGGCCCCATGGCCGGTGCGCTTTCCATTGGATCGAAATTCTAGCGCATAATCAGACGATTGCAAGATACTTGCTGAATGATCATTCAGAATATCTGGACAGCATTTTGCTTTTGATGCAGCTTTTAGAAACAAGGGAGACATCAAAAATGCAAAAGTACGATGCCCTGATTGTCGGCGGCGGCCACAACGGCCTGGTGACGGCCTGTTACCTCCAGCGCGCCGGCCTCAACGTTCTCGTCGTGGAAAAGAACGGCTGGGTCGGCGGCGCGGCCACCAGCCGCGAGCTGACGCCCGGCTTCCTCTATTCCAACTGTTCCTATGTCTGCTCGCTGTTTAGGCCGGAGATCATGCGCGATCTCGAACTGCCGAAACACGGGTTGCAGGTGATCTCCTATGAAGGCGGCGCGGTCTTCACCCGCGACGGCGACTACCTTGCCTCCTACCGCGACCACGACAGCCACCGCCGCGAATTCGCCCGCTATTCCAAGCGCGATGCGGAAGCCTATGAGCGCTATGCCCGCGACGTGACGCGCCAGTGCCGCTTCATCCAGCCGCTCCTGATGCGCACCGCCCCCGACCCGTTCGGTTTCCGCCCGCGCGACATTTCCGAGCTGCTCTATCTGGCGAAAAAATTCGGCGAATTCAGCCCGCACGAAATGGCCGAGACGCTGCGCTTCTGGACCATGTCGATCTCCGACTTCCTCGACGAATATTTCGAGACCGACGTCATCAAGGCCTATCTGGCGCTGTCCGGTATCATCGGCACCGCACTCGGCCCGATGTCGCCCGGCACGGCCTATGTGCTGCTGCACCATTATATGGGCGAGGTCGACGGCTCGGTCGGCGCTTGGGGCTATGCCCGTGGCGGCATGGGCGCGGTCACG
>CBFGOD010000224.1:0-7246 GCA_965650295.1 uncultured Shinella sp.
GTCCTATTCCGATGCGGTGAAGGCGGGTGTCGTTTATCTCTCGGAAGACCGCAAGGGCTCCGGCGTGTTTCTCGACATGTCGATCGCCCAGAACATTTCCGTGCTTGACCTGAAAGCGCTGACCAATGCCGCCGGCCTGCTGAACGGTCGTGCCGAGGTGACGCTGGCAGAAGAATTCGCCAAACGGCTATCGGTGCGCATGAGCGGTGTGGAGGCGCCCGTGAAATCGCTGTCGGGCGGCAATCAGCAGAAGGTGGCGATTGCCAAGCAGCTGGCCGTCAATCCGAAGGTCATCCTGATGGATGAACCGACGCGTGGCATCGATGTCGGCGCGAAGACCGAAATTCACCGCCTGCTGCGCGATCTCGCGCGCTCGGGCATCGGCATCGTCGTCATATCCTCGGAAATGCCGGAACTGCTCGGCCTTTGCGATCGCGTACTGGTCGTCCGGGAGGGACGCATCGCGGGCGAACTCGGTACGGACGAAATGTCGGAAGAAGCCGTGATCCGTCTTGCCTCGGGGCTCGGCGCGGCGAGGGCGGCCGATCATGCCGCATGAGAAGAAACTGGGAGAGCGGGAAATGGCAATCGACACGATGGCGGGTGCAGCGCCGAAAACATCGTCCTTCAAGCGCATCGGCTCGATGCGCGAGGCCGGGCTGATCGCGATCATCCTGGCGCTCGGCATCATCATGAGCTTCGCCTCGCCGCACTTCCTGACGCTCGGCAATTTCCGCGCCATGCTTATGAGCTTTTCCGTCGAAGGCATCGTGGTCGTCGGCATGACGATCCTGCTCATTGTCGGCGGCATCGATCTTGCCGTCGGCTCCGTCGTCTGCTTTGCGATGGTGCTGTCGGGTTCGCTCTTCCTCGCCGGGCTCGATCCCTGGACGGCTTCGCTGATCGGTATTCTCGCCTCAAGCGCCATCGGCGGCGCCATGGGCTTCTTCGTGACGGTCGTCGGGCTCAATCACTTCATCACGTCGCTTGCGGCCATGGTGATCGTGCGCGGCCTCTGCCTCATCATCACCAAGGGCACGCCGCTGTCGCTCTTCACGCTGCCGGCGGCCTTCAAGGAGGTTGGGCAGGGCACCTTCCACGGTATTCCCTATGTCATCCTGATCTTCGTTGCCGTCGTCATCCTGTTCGATTTCCTGCTGCGCCGGGCGACCGCGTTCCGCAAGGTCTTCTACACCGGCAGCAACGAGAAGGCCGCGCTCTATTCCGGCATCAAGACCAACCAGGTGAAGTTCTGGGTGACGGTGCTGTGCTCGACGCTCGCAGGCGTGGCCGGCGTGATCTACATGTCCCGCTTCGGTGCCGCCACGCCTACCTTCGGCGCCGGCATGGAGCTGAACATCATCGCCGCCGCCGTCATCGGTGGGGCCTCGCTCAGCGGCGGTTCGGGTACGGTTCTGGGTGCGATCCTCGGCATGGCGTTGCTCTCGCTGGTCACGTCCTCGCTCATCCTGCTCAATGTGTCGGTCTATTGGCAGGATATGATCAAGGGCTGCATTCTGCTTGCCGCCGTCTCCATCGATCATTTCATGCACAAGCGGAAGGCCAGCTGACATGCCCATTGCCAAACTGAAGCCCGCCCCGCGTGAAGAGATCGTCATCGCCCGCCAGATGCACCAGGCGCTTGTCCTGCACTTCCTGGAAGGCCTGACGCAGGCGCAGATCGCCGACCAGCTCGGCCTGTCGCATGCCACCGTCAACCGCCTCATCAAGCGCGGCCGCCAGCTCGGCCTCGTCGAGATCAAGATCAAGTCGCCGATGGAGCCGCTGGTTGATCTGGAGGAGCGCTTGCTCGCGCTCGGCGGCATCAGCCGCGCCGTCGTGGTGCCGACCGTCTCCGACAATCCGCAGACCGCGCTTCTCGCGGTGGGGGAGGCGGCGGCCCGTCTGCTGCTCGAAGAGATCGCCGATGGCGACACGATCTGCATCACCGGCGGCAAGGGCGTCAGCGCCGTCGTCGCGGGTCTTCAGGCCGCGCGCCGCTACGATGTCGAGGTCATCCCGGCGACGGGCTGCGTACAGGGCAAACACTATACCGACGTCAACCACGTCTCGACGCTGATGGCCGACCGGCTGGGCGGCCGCTCCTGGCAGATCCATGCGCCGCTCTTTGCCGACGATGCCGCGCAACGGGCGATGCTGATCAACATGCGCTCCGTCGCCGATGTCTTCCAGCGGGCGCGTGAGGCCAAGGTTGCGGTGGTCGGCATCGGCTCGATCCTCAGCCAGGATTCGACCTACTACGACCTGCATCCCTCCTCCAGCGAGGATCGAAATGCCATCGAGCATTCCGGCGCGAGTGCGGAACTGCTCGCTCATCTGCTCGATGGCGAAGGCCGGGTCTGCGACTATTCTCTCAATCGCGCGCTCGTTTCGCTGACGCTCGAGGAATTCGAATCCATCCCGATGAAGATCGGCGTGGCCAGCGGCCTCAACAAGGCCGGCTCCATTCTCAGCGTGCTGCGCGGCAACCATCTCGATACGCTCGTTACCGACGAGGCGACTGGCGCGCGCATTCTCGAACTTGCATCCGAAGAAGGACTTTCCGCATGAGCGGCGAACAATTGACCCGTCCGATCGGACGTTCCGGCGTCAAAGCCTCCGCCGTCGGCCTCGGCACCTGGGCCATCGGCGGCTGGATGTGGGGCGGCACGGACGAAGCCGAATCCATCGCCGCCATCCAGGCCTCGCTCGATGCCGGTGTTACGCTGATCGATACGGCGCCCGCCTACGGCCTCGGCCGCTCGGAAGAAATCGTTGGCAAGGCCATTGCCGGCCGCCGCGACAAGGCCGTCATCGCCACGAAATGCGGCCTCGTCTGGCACACGCAGAAGGGCAACCATTTCTTCGATCAGGACGGCAAGCCGGTCCACCGCTACCTCGGCCGCGACGGGATCATCCACGAAGTCGAGGAGAGCCTGCGCCGACTCGGCACTGACTATATCGACCTCTACATCACCCACTGGCAGGACCCGACGACCCCCATCGAGGAGACCGTCGCGGCGCTGGAGGAGCTGAAAAAGGCCGGAAAGATCCGGGCGATCGGTGCCAGCAACGTCAACCGGTCGGAACTGGAGCACTATATCTCGACCGGGTCGCTGGATGCGATCCAGGAGCGGTTCAGCATGATCGATCGCGAGATCGAGGCGGACCTGCTGCCGCTCACTGTTCACAACGACGTGGCGACGCTCAGCTATTCCTCGCTGGCGCTCGGCCTGCTCTCGGGGATGATCGGCCCGGACCGGGTCTTTGCCGGCGACGATCAGCGCAAGGACAATCCGCGCTTTTCCGTTTCCAACCGGCAGAAGGCCAAGGATTTCTCCGATGCGGTCCGCCCCGTGGCGGAGCGGCATGGCGCCAGCATCGCGCAGGTGGTGATCGCCTGGACGCTGGCGCAGCCGGGTGTGACCTTCGCGCTCTGCGGCGCCCGAAACCCGGCGCAGGCGCTCGACAATGCACGGGCCGGAACGCTTCGGCTCGACACGGACGATCTTGCGGCCATCGATGCCGGTATCGCGGCAAAACTGGCCAGTATGGACGGATAACGGACTGTCATCATGAACCGGACAGAGACATTGCACGGGCTCCGCCAGAGCCCGAAGGTGGACGTGTGCGTCCTCGGCGGCGGCATCAACGGGCTCAGCGTCTTCCGCGAGCTGGCGCTGCAGGGCGTCAACGTGCTGCTCGTCGAACAGGCGGATTATTGCTCCGGCGCGAGTGCCGCGCTCTCGCGCATGGTTCATGGCGGCCTGCGCTATCTGGAGAATGGCGAGTTCAGCCTCGTCAAGGAATCGCTCGTCGAGCGCGACCGGCTGCTGCGCAACGCCCCCCACTATGTCGCGCCGCTGCCGACCACGGTGCCGATCTTCGACACCTTCTCCGGCCTCGCCAATGGTGTGGTGCGCTTTCTGGGCCTCACCCGCCGCCCGAGCCGCCGCGGTGCCATCGCTATCAAGGCGGGCCTCGGCATCTACGATTTTCTGACGCGCAAGCGCGCGCTGATGCCGAAACACGAATTCCGCAGCCGCCGGGCAACGCTGTCGAAATGGCCGGCGCTCAACTCGTCGATCCGCAATTCAGCAACCTATTACGATGCCTGGGTCAGCCATCCCGAACGCATCGGCATCGAGCTTTTGCGCGATGGCCTGTCTGCCGGCCCCAACGCCACGGCGCTAAACTACGCGATCGTGGAGGCCAACGGCAGCGGCTATGTTCTGCGCGATGGTCTCTCTGGCGAGGCGCTGCCTGTCCAGCCACGGCTGATCATCAATGCCACCGGCGGCTGGATCGACATTGCCAACGGCACGCTGTTTGCGGATGAGGCACGGCCCGCACCGCTGATGGGCGGCACCAAGGGCTCGCATCTCATCATCGACAATCCCGCGCTGCGCGACATGCTCGACGGCCACATGATCTACTACGAGAACGAGGACGGGCGCATCTGCATCCTGTTCCCCTATCTTGGCAAGGTGCTGGTCGGCTCGACGGATATTCGCGTCGACGACCCCGGTACGGTGCGCTGCGAGGCGGATGAGCGCGATTACATCCTGCAATCGCTCGCCTTCGTGCTGCCGGGCGTAAAAATCAGGCCGGAAGAAATCGTCTTCCAGTTCGCCGGCGTGCGTCCGCTGCCGGCGAGCAAGGACAGCTTTACCGGCCGCATCCCGCGCGATCATTTCTGCACCGTGCTGGAGGGCAAGAACGGCGGGCCGCCGGTGCTCTGCATGATCGGCGGCAAGTGGACGACCTTCCGTTCCTTTGGCGAACTCGCCGCCGATATGGCGCTGGACCAGCTGGGTGTAAAACGCCGCGTCGATACGGCGGACCGGGCGATCGGCGGCGGGCGCGTCTTCCCGAAGAACCCGGAGCGCTGGATCCGCGACCTTGTCGCATCGACGGGCCTTTCCGCCGCCCGCGTCGCGGTTCTCTTCGAAAGCTATGGCACGGAGGCCGAGGACATCGCCCGCTTCATCGCGGCGAAACCGGATCATCCTTTGCCGCACGCTCTCTACAGCGCGCGGGAGCTTCAATACCTCATCCGAGCCGAGGCGGTCGAGCATCTGGACGACCTGCTGCTGCGCCGCACGACGCTGGCGATTTCGGGCGATCTCTCGCTCGCCATGACCGAGGCTGCGCTGGATTTGCTCGCCACCGAAAAGGGCTGGTCCGTGCAGCGGGCCGCCGAGGAGCGCGGCCGTTTCCTCAATCTCATGGGTGAACGCCATGGCGTCACCGAACAAACCCTTTCCGCACGGAATGAACACAGGAGTGAACTATGCGAGACAACCGCAAAGTCCGGATGAACCGGCTGTTCGGCAACGGGCGTTGCCTTGACGTGGCGATCGATCACGGCGTCTGCAACGAGCCGTCCTTCCTTGACGGACTGGAGAATGTTCCAGCCGTGGTGAAGGCGCTGGTCGATGCCGGGCCGGATGCGATCCAGATGAACTACGGTCAGGCCGACCTGTTGCAGGATCTTCCCGGCAGGGACAAGCCGGCGCTCGTCATGCGCGTCGACATGGGCAACCCCTATAACCGCATCCGCCATCGCGCCATGTGGGCGGTGCTGCAGAACGAAGCCGAGCCGCTGATCGGCGCCTTGCAGATGGATGCGGCCTGCGTGGTCGTGAACCTCTTCATGCTGCCGGACGAGCCGGACCTCTTCCGTCAATGCGTGCAGAACATCGCGCGCGTGCGGGCCGACTGCGAGAAATACGGTATGCCGCTGATGATCGAGCCGCTCGTCATGCAGCCCGTTACCGAGCGCGGCGGCTACATGGTCGATGGCGATGCCGACAAGATCGTCACCTTGACGCGGCTTGCCCGCGAGATGGGCGCCGATATCGTCAAGGCCGATCCCACGACCAATGCCGAGGATTTCCACCGTGTCGTCGAAGCGGCGCGCTGCCCCGTGCTCGTGCGCGGCGGCGGCAAGGAGGACCTTTCCGCGGTCTTTGCGAAATCTGCCGCCTTGATGCGGCAAGGCGCAATGGGCATGGTCTATGGACGCAACATCTACCAGCACGCCAATCCGAGCGCCGTGGTGCGCGGGCTGATGGCGATCATCCATACGGATGCGAGCGGTGAGGAGGCCTACGCGCTCTACCAGCAGGGATGAGATGCCTGATGATTGCGGGACAGACACGAGGCGATGTCCCGCAATCGCGCGAGTGAAGTGAACCTGGGAGGGGTTCTGCATGCAAAAATATCTTCTGGGGCTCGATGCGGGCAACACGGTCATCAAGGCTGTCATCTTCGATCTCAAGGGCCGCGAGCTCGCTCATGCCGGGGAGGAGGGGCATAGCCGCATGCCGCAGCCCGGCCATGTCGAGCGCGATCTCGGCGAACTCTGGGCCAATGCCAAACGCGTCATCCGCACCTGCCTCGACAAGGCGGGCATCGCGGCCGGCGATATCGCCGCGATCGGCTGCGCCGGCCATGGCAACGGGCTCTATGCGCTCGACCTGGATGGCGCTCCGATGATCGGCATCCAGTCGATCGATACGCGTGCCACCGGTCTGGTCGAGGAATGGCTGGCAGACGGTGTGGGCGACCGTACCCAGGTGATTGCCCGCCAGCGCCCCTGGCCCGCCCAGACGCCGACGCTGCTTGCCTGGCTGAAACGCTTCAGGCCCGATGTCTTCAAGCGCATCGGCACGGTGTTCTATTCCAAGGATTTCGTCGTGAACCGCTTGACGGGCCAGCGTATCAGCGAGGTTTCGGACATGTCCGGTGCCGGGTTGCTCGATCTGGCGGCCCGTCGTTACGACAGGACGCTGATGGAGGCCTATGGCCTCGGCGATTGCATGGACCTCCTGCCGCCGCTCATTGAAAGCGCCGACATTGCCGGGCACGTGACGGAGGCCGTTGCCGCCGAAACCGGCCTTGCTACCGGCACGCCCGTCATCGGCGGGCTCTTCGATGTCGTCGCCTCGGCGCTCGGCTCGGGTGTGTCCCGCACCGGCAGCGCCTCGATCATTGCCGGCACGTGGAGCATCAACCAGGTGATCATCGACGGCCCGGACCTTGATGGCCCGGTCTTCATGTCCTCCACCTTCGACCGCAGCCGCTACATGGCGATGGAAAACAGTGCCACCTCGGCGGCCAATCTCGAATGGCTGGTGCGGGAATTCTTCGAGGGCGATCACCATGCCGAGGTCTCGCCCTTCGATGCCTGTTGCGCGCTTGCCGCGGCCGTCGAGCCTGCGTCGGACTATCCGCTCTACCA
>CBFGOD010000225.1:0-7244 GCA_965650295.1 uncultured Shinella sp.
GAAATGGAGCCTGTCCGGCTCGACCACTTCGGCCGTGGTTGCGCCGAGGCCCGTCCAGATATTGGCGAGCAGGACGTTCTGCCGCAGGAATTCCGAACGTTCGTTGCCGCCGACCCAGCAGGTGATGCGGGCGTTTCGCATGGGCCGCAGCAGGGCGGGGCTTTCCGCGAGCGCCTCGCTCTCATCGATGGCAAGCCTTGCATTCATCGCGGTCGAAAGCATCGGACGCAGGTCGTGCACGCCTGAAATCGAGACGACGTTGCGGATGCGCTGCTGGACGTCCGGCGCGAGTGGTGCCGTCGCCGTCACCATGCGGCTGGCGAGATGGCCACCGGCCGAATGCCCGGTCAGCATCAGCGGTCCATCGACATGGCGTGCCGCTTCCGTCACCGCGGCGGCGATCTCCTTCACGATCTCCGAAATGCGCACTTCGGGGCAGAGCGTATAGGACGGCATGGCGACGGCATAACCGCTCTCGACGCTGCCGGCGGCCAGATGCGACCAGAAACTCTTGTCGAGCTGCAGCCAGAAGCCGCCATGCACGAAGACGACGAGGCCTTTTAGCGCACCTTCCGGCAGGAAGAGATCGAGCCGGTTGCGCGGCCGGTCGCCGTAGGCGAGGTCGAGTTTCGCGCGGCCGGCGGCGGCCAGTGTGGTGCGGAAGGTTTCGGCGGGCTCCACCCAGGCGGCCGGCCAGCGATCGCCGCGCGCGATATTCGCGCCGTTGGAATAGGCGTCGTCCCAATCCGAAATCCGGTGCTCCAGCATTGCCGCACTCCTCCCTCGTGTTGCCAGCGGGTTAGAAATCGCGCGGATGCGCGACAAAGGCAATGCCATTGATGTAAGAAACTTTAGGCTTGAAATAATTTTTGACAGGTGCCATGCTGCCTCATGTTCAGCGCGGAAGTGGAGGTCTTCGCTGTGCCCATCACACCAGATGATTTTTCCCGCGCGACGACACGGTCCGGCAGCGTTTTGCCCGGCTGTGCGGCTCTGCGCGGCGCGTTGACCGGCCGGCTTTGACCATGCGGGCCGGTACGAACAGGGGGAATAGCCGTCACATGCTTGGACCGACCGCTCACGTCGATACGTTCACCCGCGATAACCTGCCGCCGCCGGAGGAATGGCCGGATTTTCTGCTCGACGGGTTCGACTATCCCGACCGCATCAACGCTGCCGTCGAGCTGACCGATGCCGTGGTTGCCAAGGGGTTCGGCGATCGCACCGCGCTGATCGGCAATGGCCGGCGACGCACCTACAAGGAGCTGTCCGACTGGACGAACCGGCTGGCCCATGCGCTGGTCGAGAATTACGGCGTGAAGCCGGGCAACCGCATCCTCATCCGCTCGGCCAACAATCCCGCCATGGTCGCCTGCTGGCTTGCCGCCACCAAGGCCGGCGCGGTCGTCGTCAACACGATGCCGATGCTGCGCGCCGGCGAACTCACCAAGATTATCGACAAGGCGGAGATCAGCTTGGCGCTCTGCGACACGCGCCTGATGGACGAGATGATCGCCTGCGCCAAGGACAGCCGTTACCTCAAGCAGGTCATCGGCTTCGACGGCACCGCCAATCACGATGCCGAACTCGACCGGGCCGCCCTCGACAAATCCGTGATCTTCGAGGCGGTGCATACCGGCCGCGACGACGTGGCGCTGCTCGGCTTCACCTCGGGCACGACGGGCGTGCCCAAGGCCACCATGCATTTCCACCGTGACCTGCTGATGATTGCCGACGGCTATGCCAAGGATGTGCTCGGCGTGACGCCGGAGGACGTCTTCGTCGGTTCGCCGCCGCTCGCCTTCACCTTCGGCCTTGGCGGCCTCGCCATCTTCCCGCTGCGCTTCGGCGCGGCCGCGACCCTGCTTGAACAGGCGACGCCGCCGCAGATGGTCGAGATCATCGAGACCTACAAGGCAACGATTTCCTTCACCGCCCCCACCGCCTATCGCGCCATGCTGAAGGCGATGGATGCCGGCGCTGACCTCTCCTCGCTGCGTGTCGCCATTTCCGCCGGCGAAACCTTGCCCGGTCCGGTCTTCGAGGAATGGACGCAAAAGACCGGCAAGCCGATCCTCGACGGTATCGGCGCCACCGAAATGCTGCACATCTTCATTTCCAACCGCTTCGAGGACCGCAAGCCGGCCTCCACCGGCAAGCCGGTCGGCGGTTATGAGGCGCGTATCGTCGATGAGGATATGCAGGAAGTGCCGCGTGGTACGGTCGGACGACTGGCCGTGCGCGGCCCGACCGGCTGCCGCTACATGGCCGACGACCGCCAGCGCGACTATGTGCGCGATGGCTGGAATCTCACGGGCGACGCCTTCCTGCAGGACGAGGACGGCTTCTTCCATTTCGCCGCCCGCTCGGACGACATGATCGTCAGCGCCGGCTACAACATTGCCGGCCCGGAAGTGGAGGCGGCCCTGATCGCCCATGCCGACGTGGCGGAATGCGCCGTGGTCGGTGCGCCCGATGGCGACCGCGGCCAGATCGTCGAGGCCCATGTCGTGCTGGTGGCCGGTGTCTCGGCGGACGAAGCGACGATCAAGCGGTTGCAGGAACATGTGAAGGCGCTGATCGCCCCTTACAAGTACCCACGCTCGGTCAAGTTCCTGGATGCTCTGCCGAAGACGGCGACCGGAAAGATCCAGCGTTTTCGCCTTCGCACGGAGCACTAGATGAGCAAGCCTTACGACCCCTCGAAGGAAGGCGCGCAGATGTCGTTCGAAGGGCGCATGTCCTACAGCGATTATCTCATGCTGGAAAAGGTGCTGACCGCGCAGGAGCCGCTTTCGACGGCGCATGACGAGATGCTGTTCATCATCCAGCACCAGACCTCCGAACTCTGGATGAAGCTCGCGCTGCACGAGATCAGCTCAGCCATCCGCGCGGTGCGGGAGGACCGGCTGGAGCCGGCCTTCAAGATGTTGACGCGGGTCGCGCGCATCTTCGAGCAGCTGAACAGCGCCTGGGACGTGCTGCGCACGATGACCCCCAGCGAATATACCGAATTCCGCGAGAGCCTTGGCCAATCCTCCGGCTTTCAGTCCTGGCAATACCGGGCGATCGAGTTCCTCGCCGGCAACCGCAACCTCGCCATGCTGCGCCCGCATGCCCATCGCCCCGACCTGATGGAAAAGCTGGAGGCGATCCTCGCAGCACCCTCGCTCTACGACGAGGCGATCCGGCTTCTCGCCCGCAACGGCTTCGACATCGGCGAAGAAGCCGAGCGCCGGGACTGGCGCGAGACGCGCACCGAAAACGACAAGGTCTTCGCCGCCTGGCAGACCGTCTACCGCAATCCGCAGCGCTACTGGATGCTCTACGAGCTGGCTGAAAAGCTCGTCGATTTCGAGGACTATTTTCGCCGCTGGCGCTTCAACCATGTCACGACCGTCGAGCGCATCATCGGCTTCAAGCGGGGCACCGGCGGCACGTCGGGAGCATCGTATCTCAAGAAGATGCTGGAAGTGGAACTCTTCCCCGAGCTATGGCATGTTCGCACAGACCTTTGATAGAAAACGATAAAAACCTGTTTATATGAGGAGAACAGCATGAAGCGCATTCTGGCAGCCAGCCTTTTCGGCCTTTCGCTCGCGACATCCGGCCTTGCCTATGCCGAGCCGGTCAAGATCGGCGTCATCACCACGCTTTCCGGCGGTGGTGCTGGTCTGGGCATCGACATGCGCGATGCCTTCCAGCTCGCCATCAAGCAGTCGGGCAACACGGATATCGAGCTCGTCGTGGAGGACGACGCGCAGAAGCCGGAACTGGCCGTGCAGATCGCCGAAAAGATGATCCAGGGCGACAAGGTCGACCTGATGACCGGCATCATCTGGTCGAACCTCGCCATGGCCGTCGTGCCGAACACGGTGGCGCAGGACGTCATCTATCTCTCGCCGAATGCAGGCCCCTCCGCGCTGGCGGGTGCGAACTGCAATGCAAACTATTTCAATGTCGCCTACCAGAACGACAATTTCCATGAAGGCATGGGCGAATACGCCAACAAGGACTACAAGAACACCTTCATTCTGGCGCCCAACTACCCCGCCGGCAAGGACGCGCTGACCGGCTTCAAGCGCTACTACAAGGGCGCGCTGTCGGGCGAGGTCTATACCCAGGTCGGCCAGACGGACTACGCCGCCGAAATCGCGCAGATCCGCGCATCGGGTGCCGATTCCGTCTATTTCTTCCTGCCCGGCGGCATGGGCATCGCCTTCATGAAGCAATATGCCCAGTCGGGCGTCGGCATCCCGGTCATGGGGCCGGCCTTCTCCTTCGACCAGGATGTTCTGCCGGCCGTGGGGGATGCAGCGCTTGGCGTGAAGAACGCCGCCAGCTGGTCGCCGGACCTCGACAACGAGGCGAGCAAGGCCTTCGTCCAGGCCTTCAAGGCCGAATACAACCGTCTGCCGTCGGTCTATGCCGCGCAGAGCTGGGATACGGCAAACCTTATCCTCTCGGCGCTTGGCAAGGCGAGCGTCAAGGACAAGGACGCCTTCCGAGCGGCGCTGAAGGCGGCGGATTTCAAGTCCGTGCGCGGTGATTTCACCTTCAACACCAACCAGCACCCGATTCAGAACATCTATGTGCGCGAGGTGGTGAAGGACGGCGACGTGCTGACCAACAAGATCATCGCGACCGCCTTCGAAAAGCATAAGGACGCCTACGCCGAACAGTGCGGCCTCTAAGGTTTTCGCTGCTTGATCTCCGGGCGCTGGCTTGCCGCGCCCGGACCATGCCCCACGCGCTCCCGACCCTGGACCCGACGCCGTGTTCACCGCACTCCTGATCGAACAATTGCTCAACGGGCTTCAGCTCGGCGTGATGCTGTTTTTGATGGCCGCCGGCCTGACGCTGATTTTCGGCGTCATGGGCCTGATCAACCTCGCCCACGGCTCGCTCTACATGATCGGCGCCTTCGCTTGCGCGGTTGTCGCCTCCGCTACCGGTTCCTTCTGGCTCGGCCTGATCGCCAGCCTTGCCGCCGCGGCGGGCGTCGGGGCGCTGATCGAGGTTGCGGTCATCCGGCGGCTCTATGACCGCGACCATCTCGATCAGGTGCTCGCCACCTTCGCGCTGATCCTGATCCTGTCGGAGGGTGCGCGCTGGCTGTTCGGCTCGTTCCCGCTCTATCTCGATATTCCCAAGCTGCTACAGGGCGCGGTGCCGCTGCCGGGTGGCGGGCAATACCAGCTCTACCGCCTCGCCATCATCGCCGTCGGCATCGTCGTCGCCGTCGGCCTCTATCTGCTGATCGCGAGGACACGGCTCGGCATGCGCATCCGCGCCGGCGAATCCGACCGCGAGATGATCGCCGCCCTCGGCGTCGATATCAGCACGCTCTATACGGTGGTCTTTGCGCTTGGTGCCGCCTTGGCGGGCCTCGCCGGTGCGCTCGTCGGCGCGCTGCAATCCGTGCAGGTCGGCATGGGCGAACCCGTGCTCATCCTCGCCTTCGTCGTCATCGTCATCGGCGGCATCGGCTCCATCAAGGGGGCGCTGGTCGGCGCCGTCATAGTCGGCGTGGTCGATACGATGGGACGTTTTCTCTTGCCTTCTCTGCTCGCGCTCACCATGCCCGCCGCGCAGGCGACGACCATCGGCGTGGCGCTCGCCTCCATGCTGATCTATGTCGTCATGGCCCTCATCCTTGCCTTCAGGCCAAGCGGCCTGTTCGCAGCGCAATCGTGAGGCACCGATGACCCGCGAAACCGCCATCAACCTGCTGCTCGCAGCCCTGCTTCTCGCCCTGCCGCTTATTGCCGCCGGCATGGGGGAACCCTTCTATGTGACGCTCGCGACCCGCGTCGTCGTGCTGGCGCTTGCCGCCGTCGGGCTCAATCTAGCGCTCGGCCTCGGCGGTCTCCTGTCCTTCGGACACGCCGCCTTCTTCGGCCTCGGCGGCTATGCCGCCGGTATCCTCGCCACCCACGCCTTCAATGCCGAACCGCTGTTCGCCGGCATTCCCGGCACGACGTCCATGCCGCTGATCTGGCTCGTCGCCATCGCTGTCGCCGGCCTCGTGGCGCTGCCGATCGGCGCGATCAGCCTGCGCACCACGGGCGTCTATTTCATCATGATCACGCTCGCCTTCGCGCAGATGATCTACTATTTCGCCATCTCCTGGCCGGCCTATGGCGGCGAGGATGGCCTGTCGATCTATGTGCGAAATGCCTTCCCCGGTCTCAACACTGCGCAGCCGCTGCCCTATTTCCTGATCTGCTTCGCCGTGCTCATGGCGGCTCTTCTCATCTTCCGCCTCGTCGAAGGCTCGCGCTTCGGCAGCGCCTTGCAGGCGGCGCGGCAGAATGGTGTTCGCCTTGCCGCCGTCGGCATTCCGCCGTTCAAGGTCCGGCTCGTCGCCTTCGTTCTGTCGGCCATGATCACCGGCCTTGCCGGCGCGCTCTATTCCGATCTCAACCGCTTCGTCGGCCCGTCCATGCTGTCCTGGCACATGTCGGGCGAGCTGATGGTGCTTATCATTCTCGGCGGCAAGGGGCGGCTGTTCGGGCCGGTCGCCGGCGCCATGATCTTCGTCTGCCTCGAATATGTGCTCGGCGGCATCACCGAGCGCTGGCAGTTCTTCCTCGGCCTCATCCTGCTCGGCATCGTGCTGTTCGCGCGCGGCGGGTTTTTGGGCCTCCTTTCGGGAAAGCCGCGCCATGTCTGAGCCCATTCTCGAAATCCGCGACTTGAGAAAGTCCTTCAACGCGCTGAAGGCGACGGATGGCGTCAGCCTCGATCTCCGTCCTGGCCAGATCCACGCGCTGATCGGCCCGAACGGTGCCGGCAAGAGCACGCTGATCCACCAGATCGCCGGCTCGCTGAAAGCCGATAGCGGCACGATCCGTTTCCTCGGCCAGGATATCGGCGGTCTCGACATGGCGGCGCGCGCACGGCTCGGCCTTGCTCGCAGTTTCCAGATTTCCTCGCTCGCCCAGGAATTCTCCGCGCTGCGCAATGTCATGCTGGCAGTGCAGGCGAAGGCGGGCAGCAGCTTCCGCTTCTTCCGGCAGGTGACGAGCGACAGGAGCCTGAGCGATCCCGCCATGGCCATGCTGGAGCGCGTCGGCCTTGGCCACCGCGCCCATGTGCCGGCGGCAGAGCTGTCCCATGGCGAACGCCGCCAGCTCGAAATCGCCATCGCGCTGGCGCTTCAGCCAAAGGCCTTCCTGTTCGACGAGCCGATGGCCGGCATGGGGCCGGAGGGTTCCAAGCACCTAGATCGGAAGAGCACA
>CBFGOD010000226.1:0-7133 GCA_965650295.1 uncultured Shinella sp.
GGCGGCGAGCGTGCGCACGATGTCGTAGCCGGCGAGCGCCGGTGCGATCATCACGCCGCCCGCGCCAAGTGCCTGCGCCTGCTTTGCCCGTTCGATGATGGCGGTGGCGGGGCCGGTGATGTTGGGCACGAAGCTCGTTTTGCCGCCGCTCTTGGCATTGGCGTCGCCGACAGCGTCGATGCAGGCCTTCAGCCGCTCATCGAAGGGCGCGGTCTTTTGGTCGACGAGGCCGTGGTCGTCCTTCACGAAATGCATGCCGCCCAACGCGAAATCATGGGCAAGGCGGGCAAGCTGTGCGGTCGACAGACCGACCGGCTTGATGGCGGACATCAGAAGCGGCTTTTCGCCGATGCCGGCACGGGCGCGCAGGCCCGCTATGCCATGGCGTGGCCCCGCGCAGAGGGTGAGCAGGCCGGGCGAGAGACCGATATCCTCGACCTTCAGGCCCGGCTTGATCGAGCTGTTGCCGAAGACGATATTGAGGAACTGCAGGAAATCGCCGCCGACATCGTCCTCCGAATAGGAGATCGTAGCGAGAAAACCCGGCCGGCCCTCGATATCCCTGTTCAGGCTTTCCAGCCGGCCGAGGATTTCGTCCTCGACATAGCCCTTCGGCACGACGCTGCGCGGAATTTCGACGGTCTGTTCCAGCGCGATGTCGAGCGCGCGCGCCCTGGCTTCCGCCTCGTCGGCGGCGCGCACGAAATAGGTGACCGTGAAGCGCGCCGCCATCAGAGCGCCTCGGCCTTCTGGGCGGAATGCACGTGGTCGAGACGCACTTCCGCCAGTTCCTCCTCGCCGATGGCAAGGGGCTTGCCGACGAGGCTTTCGATGGCTGCAACAAGCGCGCCAGCATCAAGGCCGTATTTCTTCATGAGATACGGCTTGGATGCACCATGCGCGAAAGTGTCGTTGAGGCCGAGGCGCTTGAGGCGGATGCCGAGCCCTTCTTCCGCGAGGATTTCCGCGACCAGCGAGCCGAGGCCGCCGACGATCGTGTGGTTCTCCAGGGTCACGATACCCTTCTTGCCGCGCGCGGCTTTCAGCAGGCCGTCTCGGTCGAAGGGCTTCAGCGTCGAGGCATGCAGATGGTGGACGCCGATGCCGCGCGCGGCGATCGGCCCGGTGGCGCGCAACGCCTCTTCGGTGCACACACCGGAGGAGACGACGAGGATGTCGTCGCCTTCCGAGAGCGTGCGCAGCCTGTTGAATTCGAAGGGCGTCGAGAACAGGCGCGGCACCTCGCCACGCAGGATGCGGACATAGACGGGGCCGTCGATGCTGTCGGCAACCTCAAGCACGGTCTCGACTTCGGTGGCGTCGCCCGTTTCGAGGATCGTCATGTTCGGCACGGCGCGCAGCACCGCGATATCCTCGATGGCCTGATGCGTGATGCCGCCCGGCGTGGTGATACCGGGCAGGAAGCCCATCAGCCGGACCTTGCGGTTGGAATAGGCAATCGAGTTGATCAGCTGGTCGTAGGGCCGGCGATACAGGAACACCGAGAACGTATGGATGAACGGCCGAAACCCCTGCATGGCAAGGCCGCCGGCGAAGGACAGCATGTTCTGCTCGGCCATGCCGAGAGACAGGAATTTTTCAGGATGCCGGTCGCGAAAACCGTCGACCTCGCAGGACGAGGTGAGGTCGGCCGACAGGCAGAGGACTTCGGGACGTGCGGTGGCGAAGGCCTCGAAGGCTTTGGCGTAGGGGCGGTTGACGATTTCGACCATGGTCAGGCCCCTTCCATCGCGGTGAGATCGATGCCGAGTTCGACGGCGAGCGCGTCCCGCATTTCCAGCCGCTCCTCCGCGCTCTTGAAGCGCACATAGTGCAGGCGGGGGAAGCGCTTCTTGAGGAAATCCATGCCCTGATAGGGCGAGGTGTTGGCGAGGATGACGAGCGGCTTGCCGGGTTCGGTGCTTTCGGCCGCTTCGCTGAGCGCGCCGAGATCATGGCCGTCCACCGAACGGCAGGTCACGCCGAAGGACGCGACGCGGGCGGCGAGATCGCCAAGGTCGAGTACCGAGGACATGGCGCCGTCGCATTGCTGGCGGTTCACATCGACGATGACGCGGATATTGTCGATCTTGTGATAGCTCATCGCCGCAAGGCATTCCCAGGTCTGGCCCTCCTGGAACTCGCCGTCCGACATATAGACCCAGACCTTGCCGGGCTCCTTCTTGCGCAGCCGCGCCCAGGCGACGCCTGAGGCCATGGAGAGGCCCTGCGCGAGCGAGCCGGTGGTCACTTCCATGCCGGGGCTGTGTTCGGCGCCGATCATCTCGACCGAGCCGCCATCCTTGTTGAAATGGTCGAGCGCATGCTCGTCCATGCGACCGGTCTCGATCAATGCGGAATAGATGACGAGCGCATAATGGGCGGGCGAGATGAAGAAGCGGTCGTAGTCCGGGCCGACGGGGCCGTGGTAGCCGGCGCCGGTGAAGGCATCCGGATTGTGCGCCGAGGGCACGCCGCGGAAGGGCAGCGGCACCTTCGGCAATGTCGGTTCGCCGAGCTTCAGCACCTCGTTATAGAGCAGCGCAAGGCTTTCGGCGGCCGAACAGGCCTGGCTGAGATAACCGCCATTGTGCTTCATCGTGTGGAAGAACACGCGGCGGCGGATGCCGAGCGCAATCTCCTCGGTGGATTTTCGGTTGGAAAGGCTCATCGTCTCAGCTCCGTTCCGGGAAGAGCGCCTTCAGGCCCTCGGGCGAGGGTATGGCGATGCCGCGCTCGGTGATGAGGCCGGTGATGAGGCGGGCGGGCGTGACGTCGAAGGCGGGGTTGGCGGCGGGGCTTCCCTCCGGCGAGATGCGCACGCTGGCAATCGAGCCATCGGCGGCGCGGCCCTGTACAAAGCTCACCTCATCGGCGGTGCGCTCCTCGATCGGGATTTCCTTGACGCCGTCATGTACCGTCCAGTCGATGGTGGGCGAGGGCAGCGCGACATAGAAGGGCACGTTGTTGTCGCGCGCGGCAAGCGCCTTCAGGTAGGTGCCGATCTTGTTGCAGACGTCGCCATTCGCCGTGGTGCGGTCGGTGCCGACGATCACCATGTCGATATCGCCATGCTGCATCAGGTGGCCGCCGGCATTGTCGACGATCAGCGTGTGCGGCACGCCGTGGCCGTTCATCTCCCAGGCGGTGAGATAGGCGCCCTGGTTGCGCGGGCGGGTCTCGTCGACATAGACGTGGACGGGAATGCCCGCCTCGACGGCCATGTAGATCGGCGCCGTTGCGGTGCCGTAATCGACGGTCGCAAGCCAGCCGGCATTGCAATGGGTGAGGATGCGTACGGGCTCACCCTGCTTCTTCTTGGCGGCGATCTTGCGGATGACGTCGAGGCCATTGGCGCCGATGGCGCGGTTGAGCTCGACATCCTCTTCGGCGATCTCGGCGGCGCGCGCATAGGCGGCGGCAGCGCGCTCGGCTTCTGGCAGCGGGCGCAGATGCTCGCGCATCGCATTCAGCGCCCAGCGCAGGTTGATAGCGGTCGGGCGCGTTTCATTCAGCTCTTCCCAGACGGCATCGAGATGCGCATCGGACGGATCCTTTGCCATGGCGATGGCGACGCCATAGGCGGCGGTGACGCCGATCAGCGGCGCGCCGCGGACCCACATGTCCCGGATGGCGACGGCGACATCGGCGACGGTCTTCAGCGTGACGACGCGGAATTCATGCGGCAGCCAGCGCTGATCGATGATGTCGACGGCGCGGCCGTCCTCGTTCAGCCAGATCGTATGATAGTGGCGTTCTCCGACTTTCACGCGAGGATCTCCTTTTCAAGCCGCTCCACCGTCTCGCGGATATCGCGGAGGCTGTGGATGCGCTGCCGGTTGACGGCGAGGTGACGCCCGAACTTCAGCGCCTTGCTTTCGCAGGGCGCGCGGCGGTCGGGGTCGGCGATGGTTTCGAAATCGGCA
The DNA here is from genome assembly GCA_965650295.1 of uncultured Shinella sp. Lineage (GTDB taxonomy): Bacteria > Pseudomonadota > Alphaproteobacteria > Rhizobiales > Rhizobiaceae > Shinella. Next base: position 3,927 of record CBFGOD010000226.1, read on the forward strand.
TTGTGGGCAAGGCCGAGGATGCGGCGGTGGATCTCGATGCCGGCAAAGCCGAGCATTTCGCGCCAGATCTCGTCGATGACGATGTTGAGCGCCTGCTCGGCCGCGAGCGGGTCGTTGCGGTCCTCGAAGAGGCTCGCCTGATAGAGGATGCCCTTGCGCTCGGTGCGCCAGAGATGGGAAAATTCCGCCCGGAACGTCTCCCAGAGCGTATCGATCGTGTCGAGCAGATAGGCGCGCATGCTGTCGCGCGCGCCGAGGGAGGCTTCGTGGCCGGCCTGCGAGAAATAGCTCATCCAGAAATTGGCGATCAGCATGCCGACATCGAAGCTGATCGGGCCGTAGAAGGCGAATTCCGGGTCGATGACGCGGGTCTCGTCGTCGGTCACCATGACGGAGCCGGTGTGCAGGTCGCCATGGCAGAGCGTCTCGGCCTTGGCGGAGAACAGGTGCTTCAGCCGCTGCGCCTCGACCTTGAGGTCGCGGTCGGCACGCAATTCGGCAACGAGCGGATCGAGCTGCGGCGTGGTGTGACGGTTGAGCGCGGCTTCGAAATAGGGATCGGAGAAGACGAGGTTTTCCGAGATGTCGCAAAGCTCGACATTGTCGGAAAACAGCGCGACATCCGCCTTCTTCTCGCGCGTCACCATGGAAAGGTCGGAGCCGCGGAACAGCGTGCGGGCGACGAAGAGGCCGAGGTCGCGGCCGATCTTCGGCAGTTCGCGCCCATCGATCAGCGCACGGCGCAGGATGACATGCGGCGTCAGGAATTCCATGACGATGATCGCCTGCGCCTCGTCGAAGAACAGGATGTCAGGCACCATGCCGGGATCGCGCGCGCCCTGGCGCTTCAGCGCGTGATATTCGAAGAAGGAGCGCTTCAGCGGCAGCGGCCAGCTCTCGCCGACGAGCCGCACATAGGGCAGCGCCTGCTTGACGATCACCGCGCCCGTTTCGCCCGTGACGATGAAGACCAGATTGAGGTTGCCGTCACCGACTTCCTTGACCGTCCAGCGCGACGTATCGCTGCCGATCGTCTCGGTGAGGGCGGCGTTGCTGCCAAGCCTTTCCGGCAATGTCTCAGCGCTCAGCGCCTCGAAGACGGGACTGCTCATAATGTTCTCCTCCTGCGCACGGGGCTGCCTCCATTGCCTGCCGCCGTGCCGTCCATGCCCACAGCTAAGGCATCATTCTGTCAAATGTCAACGTCCTTGACATTTGATGAGAGCCTATCCTAACGTGGCGTCATTGGGAGGATTGAATGAGCGAACAGGCAGTGTTTCGCATTGAGGGCGTGCGCAAATCCTTTGGCCCGGTTCCCGTGCTTCAGGGTGTGGACCTCGACCTCAAGGCAGGCGCAGTGACGGTTTTGATGGGCGCCAACGGTGCCGGCAAATCCACGCTCGTGCGCATCCTCTCCGGTGTCTACACAAGGGACGCCGGTACAATCACGCTGGCAGGCACCGCCTTCGAACCGGCAACGCCGGCCGAGGCGATCCGCGCCGGCGTCGTCACCGTGCACCAGAACATCAATGATGGCGTCGTCGCCGATCTCGATGTCGCGACCAACCTGACGCTCGACCGGCTGAATGGACGCGGTGCGCGGCTGTTCTTCAATCCGCGCCGGGTGCGTCGAGAGGCGGCCGTCGTCGCCTCCCGCATGGGCCTGTCCATCGATCTCGCCGCCAATATCAACGACCTGACGCTGGCCGACCGCCAGATGGTGGCGATCGCGCGTGCCATGGCGCATGAACCGAAGGTGCTGATCCTCGACGAGCCGACCTCGTCGCTGTCGAGCGCGGAGGCTGACCGCCTGTTCGATCTCGTCGACCGCCTGAAGGCGCGCGGCGTCGCCATTCTCTATATCTCGCACCGCATGTCGGATATCCGCCGCCTCGCCGACAGCATTCTTGCGCTGCGCGACGGTCGCATCACCGGCCGTTTCGAAGGGCCGGAGCTCGACTATGAAGGTGCGGTCAATGCCATGCTCGGCCGCAAGGTCTCGGCCGGTGCCGTCGCGGTGCGCGAGGCGGGCCGTCCGGTCTTCAGCGTGCGCGGCTTGAAACTCTCCGAACAGACGCGGCCCTTCGATTTCGATCTCGGTGACGGCGAGATCGTCGCCGTTACCGGCCTTGTCGGCGTCGGCAAGACGGCGCTTGCCGAAACGCTGTTTGGCGCGCGCCTGCCTGTGGCCGGCGAGATGATGCTGGACGGCAAGCGCTATGCGCCGAAGACGACGGGGCAGGCGATTGCCCAGGGCGTCTTCCTCGTCGCCAAGGATCGCGCGATCAGCGGCATCGTGCCGGATTTCAATATCTACGAGAATATCAGCCTGCCGTTCCTTCGCCGGCTATCTTCCTTCGGCATTGCCAGCCGCCGCGCGGAAAAGACCAAGGCGCGCCAGCAGATTTCCGCGCTCGGCGTCGTCTGCCGCAGCGAGCGCGATGAGATGCAGACGCTGTCGGGCGGCAACCAGCAGAAGGTCATGGTCGGCCGCTGGCTCTCCGAGCCGTCGCGGCTGCTGATCCTCGACGAGCCGTTCCAGGGCGTCGACATCGCCGCCCGCCGGGATATCGGCGAGAAGCTGCGCGCCTCCGCCGCCGGGCGCACCACCATTCTTTTCCTGACGGAACTCGACGAAGCCTTCGAGGTCGCCGACCGCATCCTGGTGATGTCGGAACAGACCATCGTCGGCGCGCACCGCAATGCCGACATCGATGTTGAGCGGCTGCTCTCCGAGATCGCCGGGCAATTCTATCAACAGGTCAGTGCATGATGACGAGCGAACAGAGCAACTCCGCCGCAAACGCAGCCACGGGCGCCGTTCCGCCGGCCGCCTTCAACCTCCGGGAAACCGCGATCAAATACGGCTTCCTCGTGCTGCTCGCCGGCATGGTGCTCTATTTCTCGGCGGTGACGGGCGGTTTCGCCTCGCCGCAGAGCGCGGTCTTCATCCTGCAATCCGTGTCGATAACAGGCATTCTGGCGCTCGGCGTCACCGCAACGCTCGTCGTCGGCGGTTTCGACCTTTCCATCGGCTCCGTCGCCACCACGGCCATGATGGCCTCGTCCTATGTGATGGTGGTCATGGGCGGCGACGCGCTGACGGCGACGCTCGTCTGCCTTGCCGTCGGCGTGCTCGTCGGCCTGATCAATGGCATCATCATCGTCTATATGCGCGTGCCGGATCTGCTGGCGACGCTCGGCATG
>CBFGOD010000227.1:0-7131 GCA_965650295.1 uncultured Shinella sp.
CGTCGTCGACAATCCGGCCGACCTGATCGCCTCCACCGCCAACAACCTGAAGAACGTCACGGCCTCCATTCCGCTCGGCGTTTTCACGGCGGTGACCGGTGTATCCGGCGGCGGCAAGTCAACCTTCCTGATCGAGACGCTCTACAAGTCGGCCGCCCGCCGTATCATGGGCGCGCGCGAAATCCCCGCCGAGCACGAGCGCATCGACGGCTTCGAATATATCGACAAGGTCATCGATATCGACCAGTCGCCGATCGGCCGCACGCCGCGCTCCAACCCGGCGACCTATACCGGTGCCTTCACGCCGATCCGCGACTGGTTTGCCGGCCTGCCGGAAGCAAAGGCGCGCGGCTACCAGCCCGGCCGCTTCTCCTTCAACGTCAAGGGCGGCCGCTGCGAGGCCTGCCAGGGCGATGGCGTCATCAAGATCGAGATGCACTTCCTGCCCGACGTCTATGTCACCTGCGACGTCTGCCACGGCAAGCGCTACAACCGCGAGACGCTCGACGTCACCTTCAAGGGCAAGTCGATCGCCGACGTGCTGGATATGACCGTCGAGGAAGGCGTCGAGTTCTTCGCCGCTGTGCCCGCCGTGCGCGACAAGCTGGTGACCCTGAACCAGGTCGGTCTGGGTTACATCAAGGTCGGCCAGCAGGCGAACACGCTATCGGGCGGTGAGGCGCAGCGCGTCAAACTTGCCAAGGAACTGTCGAAACGCTCCACCGGCCGCACGCTCTATATCCTCGACGAGCCGACGACTGGCCTGCATTTCCACGACGTGGCGAAGCTCCTCGAGGTGCTGCACGAGCTGGTCAACCAGGGCAATTCCGTCGTCGTCATCGAGCACAATCTGGAGGTCATCAAGACTGCCGACTGGATCATCGACTTCGGTCCTGAGGGCGGCGATGGCGGTGGCGAGGTGATTGCCGAGGGCACGCCGGAGGAGGTCGTGAAGGTCGAACGGTCCTATACCGGCCAGTTCCTGAAGGAGTTGTTGGAGCGCCGTCCGATCAAGAAGATCGCGGCGGAGTAACCGGATGATCCTGATCGGCCAATACGATTCGTCCTATGTGCGTCGTGTCGGGATCGCGCTCAGGCTCTATGATCTCCCGTTCGAACACCGGCCCTGGTCGGTATTCAGCGAGGGCGAGAAGGTGCAGGCGGTCAATCCGCTGATGCGGGTGCCGACGCTGGTGCTCGACGACGGCGACGTGGTAGCCGACAGCGGTTCTATTCTCGACTATCTCGATGGTTTGGTGCCGAAGGAGAAGCGGCTATTGCCGCAGGCCGATCCGGAGCGCCGGCAGGCTCTGAAGGTGATAACCTTTGCGACCGGTTTCGGGGACAAGGGCGTCAGCCTGTTCTATGAACTGCATCTGCACGAGACACCGTCGGCCTATTTTGTCGAGCGCTGCCGTTCGCAGATTCTGACCGTTCTGGCCGCTTTGGAGGACGAGCGCGCAAAACGGCCCGGCACATTCTGGTTCGGGCGGATCACCCATGCGGATATCGCCGTCGCCTGCGCCTGGCGGCATATGCGCGAGGCGCATCCGGGTCTGATCGATGAGACCGCCTACCCTGCATTGGCGAGCCATTGCGCCGGCATGGAGGCCCTGCCGGTGTTTCAGGAAATTTCCCAGCCTTTCATCGCGCCCGCCTGATCGGCGCGCCGTCCATTCGTCTGTCGAGGAGAACTGACATGAGCACATCCGGCACCATCAGAACCGGCATCGGCGGCTGGACCTTCGATCCTTGGGAGGGCACGTTCTATCCCGAAAAACTCACAAAGAAGCGGCAGCTGGAATTCGCCAGCCGCGAGCTGACGGCCATCGAGGTCAACGGCACCTATTACGGCTCGCAGAAGCCGGAGACCTTCGCCAAATGGGCCTCCGAAGTGCCCGACGGTTTCATTTTCTCGCTGAAGGCCAGCCGTTTCACGACCAACCGCAAGGTTCTGGCCGATGGCGGTGAGTCCGTCGAAAAGTTTTTGACGCAAGGGCTGACCGAACTCGGCGATCACCTCGGCCCGATCCTCTGGCAATTCCCGCCGACGAAGAAGTTCGAGCCCGGCGATTTCGAAGGTTTTCTGAAGCTGCTGCCGGAAAAGCTCGATGGTCTCACGTTGAAACACGCACTCGAAGTACGCAACGAGACCTTTATGACGCCGGAATTTGCGGCGCTCGCCCGAAAATACAGGGCGACGATCGTCTATGCGCAGCACGAAGACTATCCCGAGATCGCTGACGTGACCGGCGATTTCGTCTATGCGCGCCTGCAAAAGGGCTCTGATGACATCAAGACCTGCTATCCGGAGAAAGCGCTCGATGAATGGGCTGGACGGCTGAAAGACTGGGCTGCCGGCGGCGAGCCATCGGACCTGCCGAAGATCGACCCGGATACGAAGCCGGCTAAGAAGGGCCGCGACGTCTTCGCCTTCTTCATCACCTCAGGCAAGGTGAATGCGCCGAACGGCGCGCGGGAACTGCAAAAGCGGGTGAGCTGAGAGCGGATTGCGGTCCGCCCGGTCTCGCCGTAGAAACGCCTCGGAAAGACGGAAAAAGTGCTTGGACATGGGCGCCCGGCGCGGCCTCATGTTGTCTGTGATCGATGAAATCGCTGCTCTATGGAAGTGAATTCATCGCTCTCCCGGCAAGCCGAATTCAAGTCTTCTCGACCGCACCAAAAACCCTCATAGCGTCCTCCACGCCGGGATGGCTTCGGGCAAGTCTTCGGCGGTCAGCCCCTTGCCCGCGATGCGTCCTGCCTCGCCGTGGCGCCAGACGGCGCCCGCAGCGGCTTCGAAGGCAGGCATGCCCTGCGCGAGATGCGCGCCGGCAATGCCGGCCAGGACATCACCGGAGCCGGCGGTCGCAAGCCATGGCGGGGCATTGTCGTTGACGAGCACACGGCCATCGGGCGCGGCAATGACGGTGTCGGCACCCTTGAGGATGAGAACGCCGTTGCTGCGCATGGCCGCTTTGCGGGCACGATCGATCTTGGACAGTGCCTCGTCCTTGGCGAGATCGGGAAACAGCCGGGCGAACTCGCCGTCATGCGGGGTCAGCACGAGGCGCGGGCTTCCCGCGGCGAAGAGGGAAAACAATGCCTGCGGATCGTCGCGGAACGCGCTGATGCCATCGGCATCCAGAACGAGCCGGCGCTCCTGTTCGGCGATCCGGTCAACATATCGCCTTGCCATGTCGACATCTCCGAAGCCGGGGCCAAGCACGAAGGTCTTCAGCCGCTCGTCCTCCAGCAGCGCTATGAGATCCTTTTCGCCGTCGATGGTCTTCAGCATGACGGCGGTCAGATGCGCGGCATTGGCCGGGGCGGCATCTTTCGACGACAGGATGGTCACGAGACCGGCCCCGGCGCGAAGGCCGGCTGCGGCGGAAAGCCTTGCGGCACCTGTGGCCATGGCCGGTCCGGAAAACACGGCGAGATGGCCGCGCACATATTTGTGGGTTGCGCCGGTTTGTGACGGCAGGGCCAGCCGCCAGATGGCCGGCGTGTTGACCCGCATATGCGCGCTATGCTGCGCGAGAACGCGGGATGGAATGCCAATGTCGAATATCTCGAGTGCGCCGGAAAGCGTCTTACCCGGCAGCAGCACGTGACCGGGCTTTCGGCAGACGAAGGTGACGGTCGCCTCGGCCTCGAACGCCGCGCCCCTCACCTGTCCCGTGCGCCCGTCCACACCAGAGGGAAGGTCGACGGCAAGCACGGCAACCGAAGCCCTGCGCACGGCATCGATGACGCCCGCCACGTCGTCGGAAACATCGCGCGACAGGCCGGCGCCGAACAGGGCATCGATGACGACATCGCCCGTCCTGGGCGCATAGTCCGAAAGCCTTGCGACGCTTCCCTGGAAGGCGGCGAAAGCGATCGCAGCATCGCCCTTGAGTGCGGCCGGGTCTCCGAGGGCGTGAACGGCAACCGTTGCTCCGGCGTCAGCCAATGCGCGCGCCGCCACGTAGCCGTCGCCGCCATTGTTGCCGGGGCCGCAAAGCACGGCAAAACGCAGCGCGCCGGAATAGCGCCGGAGGGCCGCCGCGGCCACGGCCTGCCCTGCCCGTTCCATCAGGCCATAGCTCGAAAGGCCCGATGCGGCGGCGGCGCGATCGATGCGACCCATATCCTCTGGCGTGACGATCAGCGTATCGATTTCCTGGTGCATGTTCACACCATGCCCGCAAAGGCCTGCCGGAGACAAGTCCGACCGCAGATGCGTCCGTCAGCTCATTTTTTCGGCATATGCACGGCTTGTGTGCTTAATTTTGCGGCTTTCCGCGCGGCTGGTGAGCGAAAGTCCGGCATCGTTTACCCGCCGGCACCGGAAGTGACAATTTTTAGGCAGATCCCCCCTAGCCCTTTCGGCCGGAAAGCCGCATCATCGCCAGGTGATGACGAGCGGGATCAGCAGAGGCACGAAATTCGTCCGATCTGGCATGCAATTTCCTTCAACTTGGCATGCTACGTGCATTTGGAGTTTGCAGCGGGCGCAAACCGCGCGCGAACGGGAGAAGCGGAGAGACATTTTCTCATGAAAAAGATCGAAGCGATCATCAAGCCCTTCAAGCTCGATGAGGTGAAGGAGGCGCTGCAGGAAGTCGGCTTGCAGGGTATCACCGTCACCGAGGCGAAGGGCTTTGGACGCCAGAAGGGGCACACGGAGCTCTACCGTGGTGCCGAATATGTTGTCGACTTTCTGCCCAAGGTGAAGGTCGAGGTCGTTCTGGCCGACGAGAATGCGGAAGCCGTCATCGAGGCGATCCGCAACGCCGCCCAGACCGGCCGTATCGGCGATGGCAAGATCTTTGTCTCCAACGTCGAAGAAGTCATCCGCATCCGCACCGGCGAGACCGGCGTCGACGCCATCTGATCCCGCCCGGCCTTTCGGCCGAGGCTTATCCACGCGTCATTTCACACAGGGACCAATACACATGACGACTGCCAACGAAATCCTCAAGCAGATCAAGGAAAACGACGTCAAGTTCGTCGACCTGCGCTTCACCGATCCCAAGGGTAAGCTGCATCACGTCACGATGGATGTCGGCTGCGTCGATGAAGACATGTTCGCCGACGGCGTCATGTTCGACGGCTCCTCGATCGGCGGCTGGAAGGCCATCAACGAGTCCGACATGGTGCTGATGCCCGATCCGGCGACGGTTCACGTCGATCCGTTCTTCGCGCAGTCCACCCTCGTCATCATGTGCGACATTCTCGACCCGGTCTCGGGCGAAGCCTATAACCGCGACCCGCGCGGCACGGCCAAGAAGGCCGAAGCCTACCTCAAGGCCTCGGGTATCGGCGACACCGTCTATGCCGGCCCGGAACCGGAATTCTTCGTCTTCGACGACGTCAAGTACAAGGCCGACCCGTACAATACGGGCTTCAAGCTCGACTCGTCCGAACTGCCGTCCAACGACGACACCGACTACGAGACCGGCAACCTCGGCCATCGTCCGCGCGTCAAGGGCGGCTACTTCCCGGTTCCCCCGGTCGATTCGTGCCAGGACATGCGCTCGGAAATGCTCACGGTTCTGACCGAGATGGGCGTCACCGTCGAAAAGCAGCACCATGAAGTGGCAGCCGCCCAGCACGAACTCGGCGTGAAGTTCGACACGCTCGTCCGCAGCGCCGACAAGGTGCAGATCTACAAATATGTCGTGCACCAGGTCGCCAATGCCTATGGCAAGACGGCAACCTTCATGCCGAAGCCGATCTTCGGCGACAACGGCTCGGGCATGCACGTCCACCTGTCGATCTGGAAGGATTCGAAGCCCCAGTTCGCCGGCGACGAATATGCCGGCCTGTCGGAAAGCTGCCTCTACTTCATCGGCGGCATCATCAAGCATGCCAAGTCGATCAACGCCTTCACCAACCCGACGACGAACTCCTACAAGCGTCTCGTCCCGGGCTATGAGGCACCGGTTCTGCTCGCCTACTCGGCCCGCAACCGCTCGGCATCGTGCCGCATTCCGTTCGGCACGGGTCCGAAGTCCAAGCGCGTCGAAATCCGCTTCCCCGATCCGCTTGGCAACCCGTACCTCGGCTTCGCCGCCATGCTGATGGCCGGCCTCGACGGCATCAAGAACAAGATCCATCCCGGCAAGGCCATGGACAAGGACCTGTACGACCTGCCGCCGAAGGAACTGAAGAAGATCCCGACGGTCTGCGGCTCGCTGCGCGAAGCGCTGGAAAGCCTCGACAAGGACCGCAAGTACCTGACGGCCGGCGGCGTCTTCGATGACGACCAGATCGACAGCTACATCGAGCTGAAGATGGTCGAAGTCATGCGTTTCGAAATGACGCCGCACCCGGTCGAATTCGACATGTACTATTCGGCCTGATCGGCCAGCACTCCTCCCGCCTTCGGGCGGGAGGCTTCCCAAGACGACGAAAAACCCGGCCAGTGGCCGGGTTTTTTGTTTGCCGATGAAGCCGGAACGTTATGGCTGCAGCCGCTTCTTCAACAGGTTGAGATATTCCTCGTTGGAATCGTCCGTCGTCGTGGAGGCGGCTCCGGCAGCCGGTTTGCAGCTTGGCTTGTAGTCCATCGCCATGCCGGCCTTCACGCAGACGCCGACCTGCCAGCCGGGCGGCAGCGCGGTGAGATCGACGGTCTTCCACTTCGGATGCCCCGTCGTCTTCAGCTTGTCGAGGCCGGTGATGATGAGATTGGAAAAGTCGGCGACCGTCTTGCAGCTGTCGCGGTGATAGGCATTGCGCTTGATATCGTAGTCGTAGGTCATCATCACGGCTTTCACCGCGATGAGATCGACCGGCTGATCCTGGAAGGAATAGGTGCCGGCCTCGATACGCGACGGCGTGTAGGTCGCCAGCAGCGGCGCTTCGGTGATCGGCAGAAGGTGGAATTTCGCCTTGTCGATCGTGGTGCTGGTGAAGAGCGATGCGGGCGCGCCGGCGACATAGAAGAAGGCGTCGATCTCGCCGGAGAGCAGTTTCGGCAAGGCCTCGTCCGGGTTGATATCGAGCCGTTCGCCGGCCTTCACCCGCAGAATGTCCATGATGAGCGTCGCCGTCAGGAAGGTGCCCGAATCCTTCTTGCCGACCGCGATCTTCTTGCCTGCGAGATTGTCGATGGCGAAACGGGCGGCGGCCTTGGCG
>CBFGOD010000228.1:0-7129 GCA_965650295.1 uncultured Shinella sp.
CGCTGGAGAAGAGCATCTCCACCCGCCACCGCTCCAGTTCCTCGGGTCGCAGGTGCCCGGCGCCGGTGGATCCGTGCGCGACCGCGCCGGCCAGGTCACCCAGCTCGCCAAGGACAATCCGCTTGCCTCGATCGCTATAGCCGGCGTGCTGCTCGGTACGGGCACCGGCCGCCAGGTTGCGGGCTCCGCGCTGAAGCTTGGCAGTCTCGCGGCGATCGCCGGCCTCGGCTACCAGGCTTACAAGAACTACAAGGCCGGTCAGGATCCGGTCGAAACCACGCAGGCCGGCACGCCCGAGCTCCTGCCGCCGCCGACGGATTCCGGTTTCCATCCCGAGGCCGTCAGCACCGATTTCGCGCTCATCCTCGTGCGCGCCATGATCGCCGCCTCGCGCGCCGATGGCCATATCGACGATGCCGAGCGTGCGCGCATCATGGACAAGCTCAAGGTCTCCGGTCTGGGCGAGGATGCCGCCAAATTCCTCGAAGACGAACTGGCCAATCCGATCGATCTCGATGCGATCGTCGCGGCCGCGACGACCGAAGAGCACCGTGTCGAGCTTTACACGGCGTCCCGCCTCGCCATCGAGCCCAAGACGCGCGCCGAGCGGGGTTATCTCGATCTGCTCGCCGGCCGGCTCGGCCTTGCCGATGCGCTGGTCGATCATATCGAGGCGACGGTTTCCGCCGCCACGGTCTAAGTCTTTTCAGGGAGCGGCCGAACGCCGCTCCCTGCTTTCCACATTGCTTCGCGCCGCCCGCTGTTCTATCCCTTCGGCAAGACCGAAGGAGGATTTTCATGCGCGATCTCACGGATTGGAAGGGTTGCCCGCCGCCGGCACCCGTGACGCTCGAAGGCCGCTATGTGCGCCTTGAGCCCTATGATCGCGCAAAACACCTTCAAGCCCTCTGGGATACCTTTGGCGGCATGCAGATCAATCCGCTGCTGCGCTATTTCGCCCAGGCCGATTTCACCGGCATTGAAGGGTTCGATGCCTGGTCGGATGCCGTCATCAAATCCGGCTGGGTGCGGGAAGTAATCGTCGATAAGGCAAGCGGCAAGCCTGTCGGCATGGCGCATTACATGCGGCCGGACCCGGCAAACGGCGTCGTCGAAATCGGCGGTATCGCCCATGGCGGCGGCATGTCGCGTTCGCCGCTCTCCACCGAGGCGCAATATCTGCTGGCCAAGCACATGTTCGAGGATCTTGGCTATCGCCGCTACGAGTGGAAGTGCCACAACGGCAATGAGCCGAGCAAGCGCACCGCCACCCGCCTTGGCTTCAGCTTTGAAGGCGTCTTCCGTCAGCATATGCTGTCCAAGGGCGAAAACCGCGACACGGCCTGGTTCTCGATCATCGACGGCGAATGGCCCGTTATCGCCAAGGCTTTCGACGCCTGGCTGTCGCCGGACAACTTCGATGCGGACGGGCAGCAGAAGCGCAAGCTGGAAGACATTCGCGCCGAAATGACCAGGGCGGATGTGGCATGAGCGAGGACGGCACGGGAAAATCAGCCGCGCTTGCAGCGCTCATCATCCTCGTTGGCACGGGCGTCGTGTTCTACTTCCTGCCGCGGGTGATGATCGCCATCGGCGGCTTTTCGCCATGGCTCGCCGGCGCGTTCGGGGCGCTGCTCGTGCTCGGCTTCTTCCTGCTCTTCTGGCTGCGCGCCCGCTATCAGCGCAATCGCGGCAACTAGATTTGCAGCGAAGCGCCGAGAAGCAATAGTCCCAGGATCATGACCATGAGGGCGCCGCCGATCTCGATGGCGGTGCCGATGCGCGCGGCGGCCGAGCCGTTGCCGGCAAAACGCAAGGCGGCCCCCTTGGCCGTGACGGCCAGCGTGGCCAGCGTCGAAACGGTGATCGCCGTCCCGATCGACATGGCGAGCACGGCCAGCACCCCACCGAAATAGAGACCGTTGAGCAGCGCGAAGCTCAGCACGATCAGCGCGCCGGAGCAGGGGCGAAGCCCCACCGCGACGATGGCCGACCAGGCTTCGCGCAGCGCGAAGCGTTCGCCCTTCAAGAGCGAGGGATCCGGCGCATGGGCATGGCCGCAGGTCGAGCAGATTTCTCCGGCGTGATGATGGTGGTGGTGACCGTGATCATGGTGATGGTGCTCATGCGTGCCATGCACCTCGACGGCCTGTGCGCCAAGGGCGGAGGCACGGCGCTCGGCTGGCCGCAGCTTCTTGAACAGCAGCCAGGCGCCGAAGAGGGCGATGAGGGCGTAGCTGCCGGTTTCGAGCGCGCGGGTGGCATCCGTCATCGAGACCGTGGTGCCGCGCAGGAAGAGATAGGCCGCCCCGACGAGCAGGATGGCGACCAAGCCCTGCAGGATCGAGGACAGGAAGGACAGAAGCACGCCGCGCTTCAGCTCGACCTCGTTTGCCAGCATATAGGAGGAAATGACCGCCTTGCCGTGGCCGGGGCCTGCTGCGTGGAACACGCCATAGGCGAAGGAGAGGCCGACCAGCGTCGAGGCCGCCCACGAGTTGGTGCGCATGTCCTTCAGCGCGCCGGTCATCAGGCGGTAGAAACCCTGCTGCTGCGCATTGATCCAGCCGAACAGGCTGCCGAAAGTACCGGTCGTGTTGAAGCCCGGTTCCGCCGAGCCGATACCGAGCGGAGAGGCGGCGTGCGCGAGGCCCGCGGTCGCTATGACGGCGGCGGCCAGCGCAAGGAGGCCAAGGGTGCGGCCGCGGCTCAGCATGTTACCTCCAGACGAGTGGCGAAGAGTTTCGTCATGTCGGTGCCGGTCGGGTCGTTGAAGAAGGCGTCGGTCAGCTTGTCCTGGTTCTGCGCCAGTACCTCGTCGGCATCGGGCCGCACGACGGCGTGTTTGCAGGCGGCAAACTTGTCGCCGACGGTGACGAGGTCGTCATCCGAGGAGAAATCCATCGAGGCATACATGGTTGGGTCATAGACGCCGAAGGTCAGCTTGCCCTTGAGCGGCATGGCTTCACCGGGTTTGACGGTGAAGAACATCAGGAGCTGGCCGTCCTTGTAATCGACATTGATGACGTCGGGCTTGGCGACCTTGATGGTTCTGCCGTCCTCGGTGATCGTCGTGTAGTAGCCGAACTCCTCCAGCGACTCGAGCACAGTCTTGCCGACTTCGGCGAGTTCGTCGGGATCGAGCTGCGCGTTGCTGTTCTTGTCGAAGTCCATCACGACGCTCGCCGAAAACATCTCGTCGAAACGCCAGACATTGCGCAGCTCGCTGATCATGCCGTCATCGCTGGCCACCACCTCCAGCCGCGCCTCCGCGAATATATGCGGATGGGCAAAGGCGGCAGCCGGAGCGAGAAGGGCGGCGCCCGCGGCGAGAAGAGGGAGGAATCGCATCAGTTTCAAGCCTCTCGCTCGGGGCGGGCGTCAGAATCGACCGTTTGAATGTAACCGAATTGGGTCGGAATTGGGACTTTTTGCCAAGGCAATTCCAGACGCAAAACGGCTCCACTCTTTTGCTGGTCTTGCTTCAGGCCTCGATGCCGGGATTACGGCGGAACCAGGCATGCAGGAAGTCGACGAAGGTTCGCACCTTCGCCGGCAGGTAGCGGCGGTGCGGATAGATCGCATAGATGCCGCGGTCGGTGGGGAGATAATCCTCGAGGATTGAGACGATACGACCCGAATCCAGACAGGGGCGGGCGATGAAGGCGGGCACCGATGCCACACCCAGACCGCTTGCCGCGGCGCGAACCGCCGCCGTCGGGCTGTTCACCTCGATATGGCCGCCGACCGGAACGGAAAAGCCTGCGCCCTTCTCGTCGATGAAGCGCCAGTTGCTGTGCGACTTGCCGTTGGTGTCGATGATGCAGGGCAGGCGGGCGAGATCGCTCGGGTGGTTGATCGGGCCGACCCGGTCGAGGAACTCCTGGCTGACGCACATCTTCAGATAAAAATCGCCGATCTTGCGGGCAATCAGCGCCGAATCCTCAAGCCGCGTGATGCGCACGGCGACATCGAAACCTTCCTCGACGAGATCGACGAAGCGGTCGTCGGAGACGATTTCCAGCGAGAGTTCGGGATGCTCCTTGCCGAAATCGATCAGCGACTGGCCGATATCGGCATCCACGAAGGTGCGCGGCGCGGAAACCTTCAGCTTGCCGCGCAGGTCGGTGTTCTTCTCGCGCACGAGATCGGCGAGATTGTCGATCTCCTTCAGGATGTCGGAGGCGGTGCGATAATAGGTGTGGCCGGGCTCGGTCATCGAGAACTGGCGGGTGGTGCGGTTGAGCAGCAGCGCGCCGAGTTCGTCTTCGAGTTCACGCACATATTTCGACAGAAGCGCCTTCGACCGGCCGGTCTTGCGCGATGCTGCGGAAAAGCCTTCGGCATCGACCACGTCGATGAAGGCCCGGATTCGGGTCAATGTATCCATGTGTCCCCACTTGAATGATGCGTCGCGCGGGCCTGTTTTTCAGGGGTTGCGGCGCATGCCCGGCGACTTGGCGGCCGGGCGCATAAAGGAATGCAACGAAAACCAGTTTCGCGAATGTCGTGGCTTGGAGAATATTTTCAATAGGAGCCCGCAAAAAACCTCTTGATTACGACAGCGATTCTTCTTATCTCACCGTTGCCCAAAGTCGCACGTGCCTGTGGGTGTCCGCCGACCCTCGATTTGGTGAGGAACTCGGTAAGGTACCTGGAATTAACCCCTCCAGTCGTTTCTCCGGCCAACCGGAAGAGCGAGGACATCTTGAAGCAACGACGGTGCGGGCCTTTCTGGTGTCTGCCGGCTTTCCAACAGCCGGGGTTACTGAAGAGGCACACCTTCATTGCCGGACGTGCGGTCGGGTTCTCCCACCAATCCATGGCAGACAAAGCGAATTGAAGCCTAGGCGGGCTTTAATTCATCGTTCGCGCATGATGCGCATGCTTGGTTCCGGGGTCTCCACCGGCTGGTTCCAGCGCATGCACGCATCTGCCCTTTGTCCTCTGGGATTGTTCCCGGAGCAACCTGGATATGGGGAATACCGAGATGGCTTCTGCACGTATTATCGACTTCCTGAACACCCGACGTCCCGACGGCCCGTGCCTCGTGGTCGATCTCGATGTCGTGCGCGACAATTTCAAGGCATTCCGTCACGCGCTGCCCGACAGCTCGATCTACTATGCCGTCAAGGCCAACCCGGCGCCGGAAGTCCTGCGCCTGCTCGCCTCCATGGGCTCCAATTTCGATTGCGCGTCCGTCGCCGAAATCGAAATGGCGCTCGATGCCGGTGCGACCCCGTCGCGCATTTCCTTCGGCAACACGATCAAGAAGGAACGCGACGTCGCCAAGGCGCATGCGCTCGGCGTTTCGCTCTTCGCCGTCGACAGCCATGAGGAAGTCGAAAAGATCGGCCGTGCCGCTCCCGGTGCGCGCGTGTTCTGCCGCGTTCTCACCGATGGCGAAGGTGCCGAATGGCCGCTGTCGCGCAAGTTCGGCTGCGTGCCGCAGATGGCCGTCGATGTGCTCGTCTACGCCCATCAGAACGGTCTCGTCTCCTATGGCGTGTCGTTCCATGTCGGTTCGCAGATGACGAAGGTCGATGCCTGGGATTCGGCCCTTGCCGATGCCAAGCGCGTCTTCGTGCAGCTGAAGAAGCAGGGCATCGAGCTCAAGATGGTCAATATGGGCGGCGGCTTCCCGACGAAGTACCTGCGCGACGTGCCCTCGGCGGAAGCCTATGGCAAGGCGATCTTCGGTGCGCTGAAGAAGCACTTCGGCAACCAGATCCCGGAAACCATCATCGAGCCGGGCCGCGGCATGGTTGGCAATGCGGGTGTCATCAAGGCGGAAGTCGTTCTCGTCTCGAAGAAGTCCGACAACGACAACCATCGCTGGGTCTTCCTCGACATCGGCAAGTTCGGCGGTCTCGCCGAAACCATGGACGAGGCGATCCGTTACCCGATCCGCACCGCGCGCGATGCCGACGAGATGGAGCCCTGCGTGCTCGCCGGCCCGACCTGCGATTCGGCCGACGTGATGTACGAAAAGAACATGTATCCGCTGCCGGTCTCGCTTTCGATCGGCGATGAGGTTCTGATCGAAGGCACCGGCGCCTATACGACGACCTACTCGGCGGTCGCCTTCAACGGCTTCGAGCCGCTCAAGGCCTACGTCATCTAAGTCTACGGGCGCTCCCGTTTCGAGCGGGAGCGCCAAATTCACAATTCCTGCCAGACACCGTTTGAATCGGTTTTGAGTTCGGGAGGCCCAGAGATGGCCACTGTTCTTGATTCTGTCCGCGCGTTCTTCGCGCATGCCGCCTTCACCATCGACCAGGAGAACGCCGGCGATATCGTCGCGCGCGAGCGCCTGCTTGATCGCGTCATGGGCGAGGCCCGTTTCCGCAAGTCGTCGGAAAAGATCCGCCGTGGCCGCCTGCCGGCCGAAGGTCTGGCGCTGGTCGCGCGCGATCCAGACGGCCATGTCATCGGCACGGTGCGCCTGTGGAATGTCGAGGCCGGCGTCGATTCCGACGGCAACGCCGTTTCCGCACTGCTGCTCGGCCCGCTCGCGGTCGATTGCCAGCATGAAGGCAAGGGCATCGGCGGCGCGCTGATGCGGGCGGCCATCACCGAGGCGCGCAATCGTGGCCATGGCGCCGTGCTGCTCGTCGGCGATCCGGAATATTACGAGCGCTTCGGCTTCTTTGCCGACAAGGCGCAGCATCTCGTCATGCCCGGCCCCTTCGAGCGCCGCCGCTTCCTGGCGCTGGAGCTGCAGGAAGGCTGGCTCTCGGCCGCGGCCGGCATGCTGGTCGCCAGCGGCCGGCGCCTCGCCTCGGATATCCGCAAGGCCGCCTGATACCAGACGCAGCCGCGTTTCAAAATGAGGGCGAAGCCCGCTCCCTTGGGGCGGGCTTCAGCTTGCCGCGCGGCGATAGAAGGCGAGCGAGCCGGCCAGCGCCAGAAGCGCGCCGCCGCAGATCCTGTCGAGCCAGATGGCGCCCGATGTCTTCAGCATCCGCACAGCCTGCGAGCCGAGGGCGGCATAACCGAACATCACAGTGAAATCGATGGCGGCGAAGACGAGGGCGAGCAGGACATATTGTTCGGCCTGCGGCATGGCGGGGTTAATGAACTGCGGCAGGAAGGCCGAGAAGAACAGATAGCCCTTGGGATTGGTGAC
>CBFGOD010000229.1:0-7127 GCA_965650295.1 uncultured Shinella sp.
TTTTCTCGACGAACGGTTTCGGGCCGCGGGGCTCGAGACACGCGTGGATGCCGCGGGCAATCTGATCGCCCGGCGGCCGGGCAAAAAGCCCGGTCTTGGCACGATCATGCTCGGTTCGCATTCCGACACGGTGCCGGATGGCGGGCGCTATGACGGCATTGCCGGTGTGGCGGTGGCGCTGGAAGTGGCGCAGGCCCTGGCCGACAAGGGCATCGAACTCGACCACGATCTGGAGGTCGTCGATTTCCTCGCCGAGGAGGTCTCGATTTTCGGCGTCTCCTGCATCGGCAGCCGCGGCATGGCCGGCGTGCTGCCTGCTGACTGGCTGTTGCGGGAGAGGGACGGCCTGACACTTGAGCAGGGCATCCGCGATGTCGGTGGTGATCCCGCGCGCATCGCCGCCGAAGCGCGTAAGGATATCGCGGCCTTCCTCGAACTGCATATCGAGCAGGGGCCGGTGCTGGAGACAGAAAAGCTGGATATCGGCGTGGTGACGGCGATTGCCGGGATCACGCGCATCGAGATCATCGTCGAGGGCCGAGCGGATCACGCCGGCACGACGCCGATGGGATCGCGCGCCGATGCGCTGGCCGCCGCTGCGCGGCTGGTTTCGGGCATCGAGGCCCTGGCGAAATCGCTGTCGGAAGGGCCGGGCCATTTCACCGCGACGGTCGGCGAATTCTCCATCGAGCCGAATGCCGCCAATGTCGTGCCGTCGCGTGCCCGCCTGCTGATCGATGCGCGGGCGGAAGAGCGCAATGCGATGGACCTCTTCGCGGCTTCGGTCGATCAGCTTGCCGATGGGATTGCGCGCGAGACGGGCACCGTCATCGCCGCGCTGCGCCGCATCTCCGACAACATGCCGACGCCCGGCGATCCGCTGCTGCTCGATGTGCTGGATGCGGCTTGCGAGACGGCCGGCGCCAGCCATCGGCGCATGGCGTCGGGTGCGGGCCACGACACCGCCTTCATGGCGAAGGTGACGCGTTCGGCGATGATCTTTGTGCCGTGCCTCGGCGGGCGCAGTCATGCGCCGGAGGAATTTGCCGAGACCGACGATATCGCGCTCGGGGCGGCGGTGCTTTTTAATGCAGTGATTCAGCTGGATCAGACATTGAGTCAGGAGAGCGTCTAATGGGCCGGATTTTAAAGGAAAAAGACGTCGAGGCGGCGGTCAAGGGCGGCTCGGTCTATGCCGCCGGCGGTGGCGGCTGGGCGGACCATGGGCGCATGCTCGGTTATGCCGCAGTGTCGATCGGCAAGCCGGAACTGGTCTCCATCGATGAACTCTCCGATGACGACTGGGTGGCGACTGCCGCGGCCATCGGTGCGCCGGCCTCGACCACGCCCTGGGAAATGCGCGGCGTCGATTATGTGAAGGCGGTGGAGCTTCTGCAGGAGGCGCTCGGCGAGAAGGTCGCGGCGCTGATGGTCGGCCAGAACGGCAAGTCCTCGACGCTGAACGGCTGGCTGCCCTCCGCCATCCTCGGCACGAAGGTGCTGGATGCCGTGGGCGACATGCGCGCGCATCCGACCGGCGACATGGGCTCGATCGGCATGGCCGGTTCACCCGAGCAGATGATCCAGACGGCCGTCGGCGGTAATCGCGACGAGAACCGTTACATCGAGCTCGTCGTGCGGGGGGCGACGGCAAAGGTCTCGCCGATCCTGCGCACGGCCTCCGACATGTCCGGCGGCTTCATCGCCTCCTGCCGCAACCCGCTGCGCGCCTCCTATGTTCGGAAAAACGCGGCGCTCGGCGGCATCTCGCTGGCGCTGGCGCTCGGCGAGGCCATCATCGCGGCGGAAGGCAAGGGCGGTTCGGCGATCATCGACGCCATCGTCAAGACGACCGGCGGTTCGATCCTTTCCGAAGGCGTGATCACCGACAAGTCGGTGGTCTATACCAAGGAGGCCTTCGACATCGGCACGGTGACGGTCGGCAAGGGCGATACCGCCTCGGTGCTGCATGTCATGAACGAATATATGGCGGTGGAATCGGCGGATGGAAAACGCCGCGCGACCTTCCCCGATGTCATCACCACGCTGTCGCCCGAGGGCGAGCCGCTGAGCGTCGGCCAGCTCGAAGTCGGCATGAGCGTTTTTGTGCTGCATGTGCCGAAGTCGATCATCCCGCTCGCCTCCAGCGTGCTCGATCCGACGGTTTACCCTTCGGTCGAAAAGGCGATGGGGATCGATCTCGTCAGCTACGCTCTGGCGAAATAAGCGGGAGGCGGGCGATGGCACGAGACAGGGAACTGGAAGACATCGTCCGCACCGATCTCGGCTTTCGCGCGGGCCTTTCGGAAAAGCCGATGTTCGGCGGGCTTGCCTGGCTGCTGGACGGGCACCTGCTGTGTGGCGCGCGCAAGGAGGGCATGCTTGCTCGCCTCGGCAAGGGCAACGATGCCTGGGCGCGCGCCATCGACGGCATCGCGCCGATGGTGATGGGCGAGCGGGTGATGGAGGGCTGGGTGCGCGCCTCGCCCGAAGCCTGCGCCGACGAGACGCTGCGCCGGCGCCTGATTTCCGAGGCGATCGCCTTTGTCGATACGCTGCCGCCGAAGTAACACATTCTGTTTTTGAAAGAGGGACGTCCATGCCCAAGGCCAATCCGCGCCATCCGAATTATCCGATCCCCAGCGGCGACGTGCTGCGTGCCAAGGGCTGGCGGCAGGAGGGGCTGTTGCGGCTGCTCGAAAACGTGCTGTCGGTCGGCGAGGACCCGGATAATCTCATCGTCTATGCCGCGCTCGGCAAGGCGGCGCGCAACTGGGCGGCGCACAGGGCCATCGTCAAGGCGCTGACGGAGATGGACGAGGACCAGACGCTGGTCATCCAGTCCGGCAAGCCGGTGGGTCTGCTCAAGACCCATGCGAAGGCGCCGCTCGTCATCATGGCGAATTGCAACATCGTCGGGCAGTGGGCGAAGGCCGAGGTCTTCTATGAACTTCAGCGCAAGGGGCTGATCTGCTGGGGTGGGCTGACGGCCGGTGCCTGGCAATATATCGGCAGCCAGGGCGTCATCCAGGGCACCTATGAAATCTTCATGCGCATCGCGGAAAAGCGTTTTAGCGGTAGCCTGGCCGGTCGTTTCATCCTGACGGCCGGCCTCGGCGGCATGGGCGGCGCGCAGCCGCTCGCCGGGCGCATGGCGGGCGCGGCCATTCTCTGCGTCGATATCGACCCGGCGCGGGCGGCGGCGCGCAAGGCCGTCGGCTATCTCGAACATGTGGCACCCGATCTCGATACGGCGCTCGCCATGATCGACGAAGCGGTGAAGGACAAGCGCGCGACCTCAATCGGTCTCGTCGGCAATGCGGCGGAGATTTATCCCGAGATCGCGCGGCGCGGCATCGTGCCTGACATCGTCACCGACCAGACCTCGGCGCATGATCTCGTCTATGGCTATGTGCCGAAGGGCATGAGCCTCGATCAGGTGAAGGGCCTGCGCGATGACGGGCAGGGGCAGCTGATGGCGGCCAGCCGCGCCTCGATCGTCGAGCATGTCTCGGCCATGCTGGAGTTCCAGAAGATGGGCTCGGAGGTCTTCGACAACGGCAACCTCATCCGCACCCAGGCGCGGGAGGGCGGCGTGGCCGATGCCTTCGATATTCCGATCTTCACCGAAGCCTATCTGCGCCCGCTCTTCGCGCGTGCCATCGGGCCGTTCCGCTGGATGGCGCTGTCGGGTGAGGAGAGCGATATCGCCCGCATCGACGATCTCGTGCTGGAGATGTTCCCGGACAATTTCATCGTCACCAACTGGATCCGCCTTGCCCGCGAGAACGTGCCCTTCGAGGGCCTGCCGGCGCGTATCGCCTGGCTCGGCCATGGCGAGCGAACGGAACTGGCGCTGGCGGTCAACAAGCTGGTCGCGGCGGGCGAGCTCAAGGGGCCGATCGCCTTCTCGCGTGACCATCTCGATGCCGGCGCCATGGCGCATCCGAACATCATGACGGAGCGCATGAAGGACGGTTCGGATGCCATCGCCGACTGGCCGCTGCTCGATGCCATGCTGCTTTCCTCCTCGATGGCCGACTTGGTGGTCATCCACTCCGGCGGTGGCGGTTATGCCGGTTACATGACAAGCTGCGGCGTGACGCTGGTGGCTGACGGCACGGCCGGCGGCGCGGAGCGGCTGCAGCATGCGCTGACCAACGATACCGCGCTCGGCGTGATCCGCTATGCGGATGCCGGCTATGAGGAATCGCTCGACGAGATCGAAAGGAAGGACATCGGCTACGTCAGGATCGGCAATGCGTGGCGGGTCTCCGGACACGCTTTCGTGACCGGAAATCAGCAGGAATCGTGACAGCAAATGCGGCTAAGTAGCTGAAATATCACGGTCGCCGTAAACGTTGCATTTAACATTTCACGGTAATCTTCCGTTAGTAATTCCGTCTGCGCGCTGTGGGCGGGGGCTTCGGTTTGTTTTGCGTGCGAGTGCCTATGCGTCTTTCGGTCCTGACAGCGATCCTGCTCGGCTGCGCCTCCATGGCGGGCTGTGCTTCGAGCTCCAATCCCGAGACTGCCCTGTCGATAAAACCCTCGGCAGAGGTTACAAGCTCCGTGAAAGCTGGACCTGTTCCGGAAGTCGCGGTCGGCGAAGGCAAGGTGAAGGCGGATGGCGGGGCGGAAATGCTCGCCTGGGCCGGTGCAATGCCGGAAAACCACGTCTTCGAGACCATGGAAAAGCAATCGGCCGTTCCCGAGGCGCGGCCGGAAAATGCGGTCTTTGCCGTTGAGCCGCTAGCCGGGCGCTCGGCCAAGCGCTCGCGCGTCTACAGCCAGCAGTTCCGCGATGCTCATCCCATCAATTTCGGCAAGCGCGCGCCCAAGCACTATCAGGTGCATGGTGTCGACGTGTCGCGCTGGCAGGGCGATATCGACTGGATGAAGTTGCGCACGCAGGGCGCCAACTTCGCCTTCATCAAGGCGACCGATGGCGGCGACCATCTCGACCCGATGTTCCAGAAGAACTGGCGTCTGGCGAAGGAAGCCGGTATCCGGCGCGGCGCCTACCACTTCTTCTACTGGTGCCGCGTGGCAAGCTCCCAGGCCGAATGGTTCATCCGCAATGTGCCGCGTGATCCCGATGCGCTGCCGCCGGTCATCGATGCCGAATACAACGGCGATTCCGCCTGCAAGGCGCGTCTCTCGCGGGCCAAATATGTCGAGAAGATCAAGGTCTTCGCCGAGATGCTGGAGCGCCACTACGGCAAGCGCCCGATCATCTACACGGCGCCTGATTTTTATGAGGACAATCTCTCGGGTGAGCTGACGCAATATCCGTTCTGGCTGCGCTCGGTCGCAGCCCACCCCTCGAAGCGTTATCCGAACCGCCGCTGGACCTTCTGGCAATATTCCGGCTCGGGCCTGTCGCACGGCGTTTCCGGCAAGATCGACCTCAATGTCTTCGCCGGCAGCGAGAACGACTGGCACAATTGGCTCGCCGGGCAGTCCGGTACACGCACGGCCAGCGCCGACTGATTTTTGACGATGCGGCGCTGCTGCCTTGGGTGAGAAGAACCCCTCCCTAAATCCCTCCCCACAAGGGGGAGGGACTTGCCGCGCGGCATGCTTGGTGTTCGAAAGTTGAGTGAAGGGCATGCTGCCAGCCTTTCTCCCCCTTTTGGGAGATGCCGGCAGGCAGAGAGGGTCTTTCAGCCAGCCGAGATCATGCGGTCTATTTCTGCTTCTGCGGATAGATCGTCTCGCCGCGTTTCAGCATCTCCACGAACGCCTCGATCTTCCGCTTGCGGGCCGCCTCTGTCTTGACGTTGTGCAGACGGAAGGCCAGCGCGAAGCGGTTCTGCTCGGTCAGTTTGCCCAGCATCTCCCTGGCCGCAGGCTCGGCATCGATGGCGGCCTGGAGGTCGTCGGGGATTTTCAGGTCCTTGCCGCTGCCATAGGCCTTGTCCCAGCGCCCGTCGGCCTTTGCGGCTTCCACCTGTCTCAGGCCATGTTCCGTCATTCGCCCGCTCTCGATCAACCGGCCGACCGTATCGACGTTCTTCTTGCTCCACACGCTTTTCTTTCCGCGCGGGCAGTAGCGCTGGAAGTAGCTCTTGTCGTCATGGCTCTTGCGGATGGCGTCGATCCAGCCCCAGCAGAGCACGGCCTCGATCGCCTCCTCGGACGTGATAGACGGCAGGCCGGATGCCTTCTTGTGGAGCTTGATCCAGACTTCGGGTGCGCTGGCATGGTTCTCGCCGAGCCAGCGATAGAAGCTGTCGAGATCGACGAATTCGCGCACATGCGCCGGATTGATTTCCACAGGTGCCATCGTGTTTTCCTCATTCTGCCGGGCCGGGCGTGGCCGCTTTGCATCGCCTTGGTGAAACGAAGGGGCGATGCCGAAGATGTGAAGCCCGTTCTTCTTGCCAGCCACCCAAGGCTTTGGATAGCCATCGGCCTTAACCCGTCTATCCCATTGGAGTCCTATCGAGAATGTCTACGGTGTGCACTTTGTCGCGCAGAGCCTTCTTCCTTGGCGCCGCCGCGACGCTTGCGGGCTGCGCGACCACGCAGCCGTCTACCAAGATCGTTCCGGTTCCGCAAAAGGTTCGCTATCCCATTACGCCGGCGACCGACGAGGAGCTGGCTGCACGCTATGCCGCGCTGGAAGACAGCGGCCACCAGATTCCGGCCATTCCCTACACGCAGATCGATCCGAAATATTATCGCCAGCGTGTGCAGGACCCGACGGGCGAAGCCCCCGGTACGGTGGTCGTCGATACGCCCAACCGCTTCCTCTATGTCGTCGAGCCCGGCGGCACGGCGATGCGCTATGGCGTCGGCATCGGCCGCGACGGCTTTGCCTGGGAGGGCGAGGGCGTCATCCAGTGGCGTCAGCCCTGGCCGCGCTGGAAGGTGCCGGCCGACATGATCGCCCGTACGCCAAGCCTTGCGAAATATTCTGTCGAGAACGGCGGCATGGAGCCGGGCATCAAGAATCCGCTCGGCGCGCGTGCGCTCTATATCTTCCAGAACGGCAAGGACACGCTCTACCGCTTGCACGGCTCGCCGGAGTGGAAGTCGATCGGCAAGGCGACGTCGTCGGGCTGCGTGCGCCTGATCAACCAGGATGTGCTCGATCTCTACAAGCGCGTGCCCTATCACGC
>CBFGOD010000230.1:0-7107 GCA_965650295.1 uncultured Shinella sp.
GGCGTTGTATTCAGTCGGCGCGGTCGGCGCGAAGACGACCTTGATGCCGGGGTTCTTGGCTTCGAAGGCCGGGATGATCTTTTCCTGCCAGATGGCGAGGTCGTCGTTACGCCAGCTTTCGACGGTCAGCGTGACGTCGGCAGCCTGGGCAAGCCCGGCCGTGCCGAGGATGCTGGTCGCAAGGAGCAGACCCTTGATTGCGTTGCGTGTCATTGCATTCTCCCCTTTTATGCGCCGCAGCGCGTTTTGAGACTTGAATTATCCGAGGGCCTTGAGGGCGCGCCGGAGGCTTTGCCCCGACCTTTCCAGCGCCGCCTTCGCAGCACTGGCATCGTTAACCCCCGCAGCCAGCAGCACGGCTTCCTTGACCGAGCCTTCGGAGCGCGCGAGCAGGCGTTCCGCCTCATCGAGCCCGACACCGGAAATGTCGGAGACGATGCGGCAGGCACGCCCTTTCAACTTGATATTGTCGGCCTTCAGATTGACCATGTGGCCGTCATGCACATGGCCGAGCAGAATGCCGACCAGCGTGGAAAACATGTTGAAGGCGATCTTCTGGGCCGTGCCGGCGCCCATGCGCGTCGACCCGGAGATGACCTCCGGCGGCGTCTGCAACAGGATCGCGACATCGGCGCCGTCGAACAGCGCAGCACCCGGATTGTTGGCCATCGCGACGACCCTGGCGCACTTCCCTTTCGCGTAGGCCTCGATGGCCAGCACATAGGGTGTGCTGCCGCTCGCCGATACGGCGATCACACAGTCATTGGGCGCAATTTGTGCAGCTTCGGCATCGCTGATGGCGAGCGCGCGGTCATCCTCATAGCCGCCCGCAAGATCTTCGAGGCTCGCAGCGCCGCCGGCGAGCAGAATGACGATGCGGTCGTGGGGAATACCGTAGGTTCCGGGAAGCTCGAGCGCGTCGGCCATGGCCATCAGGCCGGAGCTGCCGGCGCCGACATAGACGAGGCGGCCGCCGGCAAGAAGCGCATCGGCAGCAAGACGGGCAGCGGCGGCGATATCGGCAAGCGCGCCGTCGACCACGGCGGCCGCGGCCTTCTGGCCATCCGCAAGCACCTTCAGGGCGTCGAGCGGCGGACGTTCGTCCAACCCCTTCGCCTGATCGTGCCTGCCTTCTGTCCTGCCTGCAGCCATCGTTCGCTCTCCTCTGGCCCAAATTAATGCCAAAAAAATACCAATTGTCCATAGGAAATTAATTTTTGAGACCACTTTTTTGCGGCCAGATATTTTTATCGTTCAAAATCAATAATTTATTGAAAAGCTCATGTTCGATACCACCATACCCCTTGGTTAATGGTATTTTTTTGGTATCGTTGCGCTCGGAGGTGCCCATGACAGATTACATTCTCGGTATCGACGGTGGGGGAACGAGCTGCCGCGCGGCAGTGGCAGGTCTCGACGGCATCATTCTGGGTCGCGGCAAGAGCGGCGCGGCCAATATTCTGACCGACCCCAACAATGCGATCATTTCCATTACGGAAGCTGCCAAGGCCGCTTACCGTGACGCCGGGCTCGACGAAGCGGCCGTCAATGGCGCCTCCGCCTTTCTCGGCCTTGCCGGCACCAATGTCGGTGATCTCACCCGCTACGTGCATGATCGCCTGCCCTTCCGTCATACGGCCATCGATTCGGACGGCCTGATCGCCCTGCAAGGCGCGATCGGCGACGAGGACGGCGCGGTCGCGATCCTCGGCACAGGCTCCATCTATATGGCGCGCAAGGCCGGCGTGGTCCGCTATATCGGCGGCTGGGGCTTTACCGTCGGCGATCTCGGCGGCGGCGCCCGGCTTGGCCATGCCCTGCTCCAGGAAGCGTTGCTCGCCCATGACGGCGTTCATCCGCGCTCTTCCGTAACCGATGCCATTATCGAAGAGTTCAAAAACGATCCGCGCGGCATCGTCGAATTCGCCCGCCTTTCCAAACCCGGCGATTTCGGCCGCTTCGCCCCCCTGCTTTTCGATCATGCGAAAGCGGGCGATGCGCAGGCGATTGCCATCGTCAAAGCGGGCGCCACGACCGTCAACGAATCCCTCGATGCCATTATGGCGCTGGCCGGCGCGCCGCGCCTCTGCCTGCTCGGCGGGCTCGCGCCGCTTTATCCGGAATGGCTTTCGGAAAACCATCGCTCGATCCTGATCGAAGCCCAGGCGGATGCGCTGACCGGCGCGGTGGCGCTTGCTGCCAAGGGCCACAAGGAACGCAGGGGAGCGGCGGCATGAGCGCATCCCTTTCCGCAATCCTCACGCCGGAAAGCCTGCAATCGGGCGTGCCCGGCCCGCTCTATCTGAAGCTTCGCCAGACGCTGGAAGAGGCGATCACCTCCGGCAAGCTCAATTACGGCGACGCGCTTCCGGCCGAGCGCGACCTGGCCGACCACGCCAATGTCAGCCGCGTCACGGTCCGCAAGGCCGTCGATGATCTCGTCAAGGACGGCCTGCTGATCCGCCGCCACGGCTCCGGCACCTTCGTCGCCAAGCCCGTTTCCAAAGTGCAGCAGTCGCTCTCCCGCCTCACCTCCTTCACCGAGGATATGGCGAGGCGCGGCCTGACGACCCGCGCGGAATGGCTCGACCGCGGCCTGTTCCACCCCTCGCCCGACGAGATGATGATGCTCGGCCTGCCCGCCGATGCACTGGTCGCCCGGCTGGGGCGCCTGCGCGTCGCCGACGATATGCCGCTCGCCATCGAGCGCGCCTGCATCTCCGCCGAATTCCTGCCTGATCCGATGCAGGTGCAAAGTTCGCTCTATGCAGCGCTCGAGAAACGAGGCTGCCGGCCGGTGCGCGCCGTCCAGCGCATCTCCGCCTACAATATGAAGGATCCGGACGCTTCCGTGCTCGGCGTGCCGCCAGGCTCGGCAGGACTTTCCATCGAGCGTGTTTCCTATCTTCGCACCGGCCGGGTGGTCGAATTCACCCGCTCCATCTATCGCGGCGACGCCTATGATTTCGTCGCCGAACTGACGCTGTCCGAGACGTGACCAACCGCAAAGGGACTTCCATGCAGACCAACATGCGCCGAGAGATCAACGAAATTCCCGAGGCGGCGGCCCGTGTCCTGGCAAATTCGGCAACCTCGATCGCCGCCGCCGGAAAGGCGCTGCGCGAACGCGATCCGCAGTTCTTCGTCACCGTTGCGCGCGGCTCGTCCGATCATGCGGCGCTTTTTCTGAAATATGCGATCGAGCTGACTGCCGGCCGCCCCGTCGCCTCGCTCGGGCCCTCGCTCGCATCGATCTATGGCGCGAAACTGAAGCTTGCCGGCGCCGCCGCCATCGCCATCTCGCAATCCGGCAAGAGCCCCGACATCGTCGCCATGGCCGAGGGCGCGACAAAGGGCGGTGCGGTCTCCATCGCGCTCACCAACACGCTGCCCTCCCCGCTGGCGGAGGCCTGCTCCCATTCGCTCGACCTCTCGGCCGGCCCGGAACTCAGCGTTGCCGCCACGAAATCCTATGTGAACTCCATCGTCGCGGGCCTCGCCGTGCTCGCCGAATGGACCAATGATGCCGCTCTCGGCCGTGCGGTGGCGGGGCTTCCCGAACAGCTCGCCAAGGCCGTCGCACTCGACTGGTCGGATCTCGCCGGCGATCTGAAGGACGCGCAGTCGCTCTACGTGCTCGGCCGCGGCCCCGGTCTTGCCATCGCCAGCGAAGCCGCGCTGAAGTTCAAGGAAACCTCCGGCATGCATGCCGAAGCCTATTCTTCCGCCGAAGTGCTGCATGGTCCGGTCGCGCTCGTCGGCCCTTCCTTCCCGGTCATTGCGCTCGCCGCCCGTGACGCTGCGGAAGCCTCCGTCACCGGCATGGCCGACAGCCTGGCCGACCGTGGCGCCTATGCCTGCGTCACCGCTTCCGGCGGCAAGAGCGCGCGCAAACTGCCCTTCGTCGCGACCGGTCATCCCATCACCGACGCACTGGCGCTCATCGTGCCGTTCTACGGTTTCGTCGAAGCCTGGTCGCGCGGCAAGGGGCTGGATCCCGACAAGCCGGTCAACCTCAAGAAAGTGACGGAAACCCGATGACAGCGCTCACCGCCATTACCGGCGCCCGCATCTTCGATGGCGATCTCTGGCACGAAGACAGTGCGCTGCTGATTGCCGGCGGCAAGATTGCCGCCATCGCGGCCAGCCGCAACGTGCCGGCCGATGCCCGCATGGTGCCGATGGACGGGCTGTCGCTCGTCCCCGGCTTCGTGGATCTTCAGGTAAATGGCGGTGGCGGCGTGCTGCTCAACGAGCGGCCGGATCTCGACGGCATCCGCACCATCTGCGCGGCGCACGCCCGCTTCGGCACGACCGGCCTGCTGCCGACGCTGATTACCGACAATGTCGAGGTCACCACGAAAACCATCGCCGCCGGCCTTGCCGCAGAAGCGGCGCAAGTCCCCGGCTTCCTCGGCCTTCATCTCGAAGGTCCGCATCTTTCCGTCGCCCGCAAGGGTGCGCATGACCCGGCGCTCATCCGCCCGATGGAACCGGCAGATCTCGAGCGTACCATCGCCGCCCGCAAGGGGCTAAACGCCCTCCTGATGACGCTTGCGCCGGAAAACGTCACGAACGAGCAGATCGCCGCGCTCCACGCCGCCGGCATCACCGTCAGCCTCGGACATTCCGATTGCGGGTATAAAACGGCGGCCGCGGCCGTCGATGCCGGCGCGCGCATGATGACGCATCTCTTCAACGCCATGAGCCCGCTCGGTCACCGTGAGCCCGGCATGGTGGGTGCGGCCCTCGATCTCGGCCATATCAATGCCGGCCTGATCGCCGACGGCTTCCATGTGGATCCCGCCTCGATCGGTGTGGCATTGCGCGCCAAGCGCGGTCCCGGCCGGATTTTCCTCGTTACCGATGCCATGTCGACCATCGGCACCGACATGACGGGCTTTTTCCTCAATGGCCGCGAAATCTTCCGAGAGGGGGGCCGCCTGACGCTGGCCGACGGCACGCTCGCGGGCGCCGATATCGATATGGCCTCCTGCATCCGCTATATGTGCGACCATGTCGGCATCGACCTTGAGGAAGCGCTGCGCATGGCCTCGCTCTATCCGGCGGAAGCCATCGGCATGACCGGCCGCAAGGGCCGGCTCACCCATGGTCACGATGCCGATTTCGCCGTCATCGACGGTGACGTCAATGTCCTCTCCACCTGGATTGGCGGCACGCCGGTCTTCGCAGCCTGAGGTCGGCGCGGTCCTTGCGGGCCATGGCGGAATCGGCTCTACCCAGCCCAAGGATGCGTTTGATCCGGGAGCGGTACATGCAATTGATCTTCGACGGCCACAACGACGTTCTCCTGCGCCTGTGGGAGCATGCCCAAAAGGGCGAGGACCCGATCGCCGAATTCGTCGACGGTACGGACAAGGGGCATATCGACGCCCCGCGCGCCAAAAAGGGCGGCCTCGCCGGTGGCTTCTGCGCCATGTTCATTCCGCCGAACGAGGATTATCCGCCGCGCGAGGTCGATGAGAACGGCCACTACAATATCCGCATGGTCGGCCCGCTGGACCAGCCCGCAGCGCTCCACACGGCGCTCGAAATGGCCGCGATCGCCTTCCGCCTGGAACGTGCCGGCGCGCTGTCGATCTGCCGCTCCACCACCGATATCCGCGCCGCCTTCGAGGCCGGCCGCTTCGCCGCGATCCTGCATATCGAAGGCTGCGAGCCTATCGCCGAAGACCTCTCGACGCTCGAAACGCTCTATGCCGCCGGCCTGCGCTCGCTCGGCCCGGTCTGGAGCCGCCACAACGCCTTCGGCCACGGCGTGCCCTTCGCCTATCCGTCCTCGCCCGATACGGCTCCCGGCCTCACCGAGGCGGGCGTCGAACTGGTCAAGGAATGCGACCGCCTCGGTATCATGGTCGATCTCGCTCATATCACCGAACAGGGCTTCTGGGATGTCGCGCGCGTCAGCACCGCACCGCTCGTCGCCACCCATTCCAATGTTCACGCGCTGACGCCGATCTCGCGCAATCTCACCGATCGCCAACTCGACGCGATCCGCGAACGCAAGGGCATTGCCGGCCTCAACTATGCCACGACGATGCTGCGCGCCGACGGTATGGAGAACACCGAGACGCCGCTCTCCGACATGGTGCGCCACATCGACTACATGGTGGAGCGCATGGGCATCGACTGCGTGGCGCTGGGCTCGGATTTCGATGGCGCGACCATTCCCGCCGCCATCGGCGATGCCGCCGGCAACCAGGCGCTGGTCGAGGCGCTGCGTTCGGCCGGCTACGGCGAAGACGACCTTGCAAAACTCTGCCGCGAAAACTGGCTGCGGCTCCTGAAAACCGTCTGGCACGAAGCCTGACCAACCTGCGGATCATCCCATGACCAAGCCCCTCATCGAACTCTGCGTCGAAGGCATCGACGGTTTCCTCGCCGCCCAGGAGGCCGGCGCCGACCGTGTGGAACTCTGCGCAAGTCTCGTTGAGGGCGGCCTGACGCCGAGCCTCGCGACGATCCGCGCCGCCGTGAAGGCGGCTAAAATCCCCGTCCACGTCATCATCCGCCCGCGCGGCGGCGACTTCCTCTATTCGCAGATGGAATTCGAGACGATGGTCGAGGATATCAAGGCACTGCGCAGCGAGGGTGTCGCCGGCGTCGTCATCGGCTGCCTGACGCCGGATGGCCGCATCGACGAAGCGCGCACCAAAGCGCTGGTCGAGGCCGCCCGCCCGATGTCCGTCACCTGCCACCGCGCCTTCGACATGACGGAAGATGCCCATGAGGCGCTGGAAGCGCTGATCCGTTGCGGCGTCAACCGCGTGCTGACCTCAGGCCAGCGCGACACCGCCGTGGAAGGCATCGCGATCCTGAAGGCCGCCGTCGAGCAGGCTGCCGGCCGCATCGTCATCATGGGCTGCGGGGCGCTCGATGCAGACAATATCCGCACGGTGCGTGACGCGACCGGCCTCGTGGAAATGCATTTCGCCGCGCTGACCACCGTGCCGAGCGGCATGGCTTTCCGCAACCCGCATGTCGGCATGGGCGGCACGGAAAAGGATCGCGAATACGAATTGACGCTGACCGACAGGGATGCCGTGCGCGCCATCATCGCGGCGGCAAAATCGTAAATTCAGGCCT
>CBFGOD010000231.1:0-7063 GCA_965650295.1 uncultured Shinella sp.
GGCGCCGTGCTCCGCGATCCAGGCGGAAAGCGCAGGGTCGTGCGCCTCCGCCATTTCCAGAACCAGGCGGCGGACGACGCGGCCATTGGTCGGCAGGTTGTCGCAGCAAAGGACGGTAAAGGGCGATTTTCCTTCCGCGCGGCGTCGGCCGAGGCCTTCGACGATGAAACCGATGACGCCCACCGGGGTCCCCGGATTGGCGAGATCGGCGGCGACGGCAGGATGCCTGAGGTCAAGACCACCCGTCGCCGGGTCGAGGCCATAGGCCTTTTCCGTCACGGTCAGCGAAACAATACGAATTGCCGGATCGGCCAGCAGGTCGAGGAGTGCCGTCCGGTCTTCCGTTGCGGTGAGCCCGCCGATCACCGATCCAACAACCCTGACATCGGTGCCTGTCGCGCCGCACGCGGTCACGGAGAAAAGAAAATCCTGTGCCCGGAGATCGCTGATCGGCTCGACCGAGCGAAGGCTTGCACCGATGATGCCCCACGCGCCGAATTCCCCCGTCAGCGCGAGATCCGTATAGATGGCCTGGTGAGCGCGGTGAAAGGCGCCGAAGCCAATATGCAGGATACCCGGTTTCAGCAGACTGCGGTCGTAGGCGGGTGTGGTGATGGCCGCAGGCAGCCGCGTGGAGGCAGACAGACGTTCCATATCAGGCCAGCCCGTAGTGGGGGTGCGAAAGGGCCCGCTCTATGCCGCGCAACTCGGCCAGCCCCTTGAGGCGACCGATGGCGGGGTAGCCGGGCTGGGCGCCACGGGTGAGGTCATCGAGGATTTCCTGGCCATGGTCGGGCCGCATCGGGATCTGGTGATCCGCCCGGCCGGTGTCGCGCCGATGCCTCTCTTCCTTGAGGATCTCGGCAATGACGGCCACCATGTCGGTGTCGCCCTCGAGATGTTCGTCTTCATAGAAGGAGCACGGCGTCTGTGCCTCTTCGCGGCGAACATTGCGCAGATGGATGAAATGAATGCGCGAGGCAAACTGGCGGACCATGGCCGGCAGGTCGTTTTCGGCATGCGCGCCGAGTGAACCCGTGCAGAAGGTGACGCCATTGGCCGGGCTATCGACCTCGCGCAACATGAAGACATAATCTTCCGCGGACGACAGGATGCGCGGCAAACCGAGCAGCGCCCACGGCGGATCGTCCGGATGGGCGCAGATATTGATGCCGACCCGTTCGGCCACCGGCGTCACCTCGGTGAGGAAATCGACGAGATGACGCTGCAACTTCTCGCGGCTGATGCCGGCATAGGTCGCCAGCCGCTCCCGCAACTGGGGCAGGCTGTACCCATCCGCCGAGCCGGGCAGGCCGGCGCCGACATTGCGGGACAGGCCAAGCCGACGCTCCTCCGTCATTTCACTGAAACGCTTCGCCGCCAGTTCGCGCGTTGCCTCGTCATAGTCCTCCGCCGCACCGGCTCGCTCGAGGAGGAAGAGGTCAAAGGCAACGAAGTCCAGGCGGTCGAAGCGCATCGCCTTGGCACCGTGACGCGCCGTCCAGCGGAGATCCGTGCGGGTCCAGTCGAGCACCGGCATGAAATTGTAGCAGACAGTGCGGATGCCAGCTGCGGAGAGGCGGCGCAGCGTCTCCTGCCAATTGGCGACATGTTCCCGCCATGGGCCTGTCTGCGTCTTGATATTCTCCGAAACCGGGACACTTTCGACGACGTCCCATTCGAGGCCGCCGGCGCGGATCTCGGCCTGGCGCTTGGCGATCTCATCCTCTGGCCAGACCGCGCCGTTCGCAATATGGTGCAGCGCGCTGACAATGCCATGCGCGCCCGCCTGAGCCGCGTCCTGTACACTCACTTTGTCCACCGGACCGAACCAACGCCATGTATGTCGCATGTTAATTCCTCAGGAAAGAAAGCTGAGCTGCACCTTGCAGGCCTTCGAGCGGTCGCCGGCCAGCTCGAAGGCGCCAACGGCCTGTTCGATGGGCAAGGTGTGAGAGATGATCGGACGGACATCGATCGTCCGGGATGCAATGAGGTCGACCGCCTGTTCAAATTCGGCGCCGAAGCGCTGCGTGCCGATCAGCTGCAGCTCCTTACCGACCAGTGCGTTGAGTGGGAGGTTGATGTCGCCGGTCACGCCCACCTGAACGATCATGCCGCGCGGTCTGACAGTTGCGATTGCACTGCGGAGGGCCGGGGCGGCGGCGGAGCATTCAAACGCGACATCGAACTGGCCCTTGTCGGCTTCATAGGGCGAAAGCGCGCTGCCATCGTGGCCGGCATTGATGACGCGGCTGGCACCACAGGCGAGAGCCCGCTCCAGCGCGGCATCGGCGAGATCCGTCGCGACGATCGTACGGGCGCCAGCATGATGAGCCGCCGCGACGACCAGCGCGCCGATCGGCCCAACACCTGTCACCAGCACGTGCTTGCCCTTGATGTCACCAGCGCGCGCCACGGCATGAAGGCAGACGGCGAGCGGTTCGGCGCAGGCGGCTTCGCCCGCGCCGACGAGCTTGCCGGCGGGCAGGCATTGGATGGCGGGAACCACCAGCCACTCGCGGAACATGCCCTGCGTGTGGGGCAGCCGCATCGCGCTGCCCATGAATTGCATGTTGAGACAATGGATAGCGAGATCCTCGCGGCAGAAGCGGCAGTGTCCGCAAGGTTGGCTTGGATTGATCGCCACCAAGTCGCCGATCGCAAGTTCGCGCACTCCGGCGCCGAGCGCCGCTATATGACCTGAGGCTTCATGCCCGGGAATAATCGGCTCCCGCACCCTGACAGGGCCGAAGCCGCCGTCCTGGTAATAATGAAGGTCGGAGCCGCAGATGCCGCCGGCGGCCATCTTCACCAGTACTTCGCCTTCTCCGGGTTCAGCGACATCTGCCGCCTCCACCCGGAGATCACGCTGCCCGTAGAGGCGTGCGAGACGGGTATGCGTTGCCATTCTCCGGGTCAACGGATCAGCCCCACTTGGGTCGGCAGCCAGAGAGTTATGGCCGGGACGAAGGTAATGAGGATGAGTGCAATGAACAGCGGAACCAGCCAGGGCAGGATGGCCATGGTGGTGCGTTCCACCGAAAGCTTGGCGATGCGCGACAGGACGAAGAGGACCATGCCGAGCGGTGGATGGAGGAGCCCGATCATCAGGTTGAGCGTCATGATCAGCCCGAAATGCACCGGATCGATCTGGAACTGCGTGACCAGCGGCAGGAGGATCGGAACGAGGATGGTGATCGCCGCGATCGTGTCGAGAAAACAGCCGACGAACAGCATCAGCAGGTTGACCAGGATCAGGAACACCCACTTGTTGTCGGTGATCGACAGAATTGCGCCGGAGAGCAACTGAGCCGCTTGGCTGACCGTGAGCAGCCAGGCGAAGATCGACGCCGCGGTCACGATGAAGAGCACCGAGGCCGTCGTCTCAATCGTATCGAAGGTCGCCCGCGCCAGCGTCGAGAAGGTCATCGTGCGGTAGCGGACGAGGCCCAGGAACAGCGACCACAGCACTGCGGCGACAGCGGCTTCCGTCGGTGTGAACCAGCCCATGGTCATGCCGCCGATCAGGATGATCGGTGTCATCAGCGCCATGACGGCGGAGAAATCGAAATACCAGTCGAGCGCGAGCAGCGCGACAAGCGCGATGCCGACCGAAATGTTCATCGACAGGCCCGCAGCCATGAGCGCATAGACCAGAACAGGAAAGGCGAAAACGACGACCACTTCCGTCGAAGCCGAAAGAAGCTGTTTCATCTCAAAGGGTGTGTCGGAGCCCCAGCCGCGCTTGTAGGCGAAGATGGCCACGGTGATCATCATCAGCACTGTCATTATGACACCCGGCACGATGCCCGCCATGAACAACGCACCGATCGAGACATTGGCCATCATGCCGTAGATGACGAAGGGCAGCGATGGCGGGAAGATCGGGCCGAGGGTAGCGGAGGCGGCGGTCACGCCGACAGCGGCTTCCACGGGATAGCCGTGGTCCTTCATCGCCTTGATCTCGATCGTACCGATGCCGGCGGCATCGGCCAGCGCCGTGCCCGACATGCCGGAAAAGATCACCGAGCCGATGATGTTGACCTGGGCGAGGCCACCTTTCATCCAGCCGACGAGCGCCACGGCAAAGGAATAGATTCGGCCGGTGACGCCGGCCGAATTCATGAGATTGCCGGCGAGGATGAAGAAGGGCACGGCGAGCAGCGGAAAGCTCTCGACGCCGGCAATCATGCGCTGCGCCGCGATGATGTCGGGCGCCACATTGTAAAAG
Source organism: uncultured Shinella sp. (assembly GCA_965650295.1). GTDB lineage: Bacteria > Pseudomonadota > Alphaproteobacteria > Rhizobiales > Rhizobiaceae > Shinella. The sequence goes on from CBFGOD010000231.1 coordinate 4,235, forward strand.
ACGAGATAGAGGACCGAAGCCACGGCCATGGAAATGGCGACGGGCACGCCGACGAGCATGAGGACGAGAAAGGCACCGACGAGCAGCAACATGGATCAATCCTCTGATGTCTGGAACTCTTCGGGCCGTTCGAGGACCGAATAGCCGCGGCGTTGATTGGCGATGAAGACCTGGATGGAGCGGAAGAACATCAGCACGAAGCCGGCCATCACACTGTAGAAGACGATGCTGCGCGGCAGGTCGACGGTGACCATGCGCTCATGCGCGACGATTGCCACATAGCGCCACATCAACCAGCAGGCATAGGCCAAGAAGGCGATGCGGACGACGTCAACAAAGATGGCCATACCGCGCGCGACGGGCCGCGGCAGGTAATGATAGAGCACATCGACCTGGATATGCCGCGACAGCCGCACGCACATGACGGAGCCCAGAAACACCACGCCGATGAGGCAATTGGTGGCGATCTCCTCGGTCCAGGCATAGGAATCGTTGAGGGCATAGCGGGTGAAAAACTGCAGGAAGACGCAAGCGGTCATGATCCAGAAGACGGCGAACGTCAGCCAGTCCTCGAAGGCGTAGTGGGATATGTCGGCAGTCGGGGCGGCATCCTCGAAGGAGTGTGCGAGCTCCTCCGCCGTAATCGGCGTGTGGGCTTCTTGTGACATGGGATCATCCGGCGAATGGAGTGCGGAGGCCGGGCGCCCTTTGGAAGCGCCCGGCACGGATAGGTCACTTGACGGCGCGGATGGCGTCCCAATCTTCCTTCACATAGCCGAGGTCCTCGAGCTTGACATTCTCGTTGACCGTCTTCTCGAAGTCGGACTTATCGACCTCGACGACGTCAATGCCTTTTTCCTTGAAGGTGCTGACGAGCTTCTGCTCGCGTTCCTCGATGATCTTGGTGGCACGTTCGGCGGCCTGCTGCATCACTTCGGTGAAGATCTGCTTGTCGGCATCGGAGAGCTGCGACCAAAGGCTCTTCGAGACCAGCGTGTTAAGGTGGTCGACGATGTGGCCGGTGAGGACGATGTGCTTCTGCACCTCATAGAATTTCTTGGCCTCGATGGTGGTGAGCGGATTTTCCTGTGCTTCCACCGTGCCGTTCTGCAGCGCGAGATAGACTTCGGCAAAGGCGATCGGCGTCGTGTTGGCGCCGCAGGCGCGTGGCATGGCGAGATAGGCCGGCACATCAGGCACACGCATCTTCAGGCCCTGCATGTCGGCGCATTTGGCGATCGGCCGGTTGGAGGTGGTCTGACGAGTGCCGTAGTAGGTGACGGCTGTGATGTGGTTGCCCGACGCCTCCTCATAGCCTTGCGCAAGGCGCTTGAAGACGTCGCTCTTGGTGTAGGCGATCAGATGTGCCGGATCGCGGAAGATATAGGGGAAATAGGTGACACCGATCGGTGCATATTCCCGGGCGGCAAAGCTCGAACCCGAAATGATGATATCTACTGTGCCGAGCTTGAGCCCCTGGTTGAGATCGGCCTCCTTGCCGAGTTGCGATGCGGGGAAAACGTCGATCTTGTAGCGGCCCTCGGTGCGCTTGCCGATCTCCTCGGCGGCCCAGACCGATTCTGTGTGGAACGGCTCCGACGTTTCATAGACATGCGCCCACTTAAGCGCCGTTTCGGCTTGTGCGGCCATGGCAGAAGCCAGGACAAGGGCGGTTGCGCCGAACAATGTGGTCAATCCGAACTTCATAACTTTACTCCTCCTAAGTTGAAGCCAGGGATTTGTGCGTCAGATAGTGCTGGCGCGCCTCCAGGCGGCGGGTATGGTGCTGTCGGCGGACTCCTCCTCGAAGCTCTTCGACAGGCGCATCTGGGATTGTTCAAGATGGGCGCGCATCGCGGCGCGCGCGGCGGCCGGATCGCCAGAGGCGATCGCGTTGCGGACGGCATGATGCTCCTCCATCGCCGCCCGCCAAGTCTCTGCATTCTCGAAATAGCTCGCCAGCTTCTCGAAATAGGGTGTCATCCGCATGTCGTGAATGCTGCCGATGAAACGGTTGAGTGTGGCATTGGCGATGATGCCCGAAACGATGACATGGAAACCGCGGTCGAGGGCCAAAGCCTGTCGACGGTCGTCGAGGACCGCAGCCATCTCCGTCAAGTTCTCATCCATCTGCGCAATATGCTCTGGCCGCACAAGCCGGGCCGCTTCCTCGGCGACGGCACATTCCACGACGGCGCGCGCCCTCAACAACTCGAAAGGCCCCTCGAAATCCTCCGGTGGCTGTTCGGCGGCAGGCGTCTTTCGTGTTGCCACGTAGATGCCGGAGCCCATGCGGATATCAATATAGCCCTCCACCTCGAGCACGATCAGCGCTTCACGAACTGTGGGGCGGGAGACGCCGAGCATCTGCGCGAGCTCGCGCTCCGCCGGAAGGCGGGAACCGGATGCGAGTTCGCCACGCTCGATGAGGCCGCGTATCTGATCCGCGACCTGCCGGTAGAGACGCTGCGACTCCACTGCCGAAAACATGCGCTCTCCCAAGTTTGCAAATGGCAGATGGCCAGGTGGTCATACCAATTCGATTACACATTCTCCGTAGCCGTGTCAATCCGATCATTTCATTGATCATCAAGGGATTGACAGTTGGGCCGAACAATCAATTCGATTGGCGTGACCCCTCGGGCTCTACAGCGAACTTTGAAACTCAACACGCCTAGCAAGCGGCTTAGTTTGATCAACGATAGTTAAGCGCGGACTTTGGAGAAGCTAACGCAAGTGCATCATGTCGGCTTTGAGGGTAGGTGATCACCCGCTTCTTGCAAATTAGCCATGAACACCTCATCCGGCCTTGTAACCGAGGCACCTTGG
>CBFGOD010000232.1:0-7055 GCA_965650295.1 uncultured Shinella sp.
AAACATTTCCAGTCGCTGGGTGATGTCTCCCTGTCCTCCGGCCTGCGCTCCATGGCGCGCCTGCCCGATGGGTCCGACCAGACGCTGGTCGAAGCCAAGGGCGTCGATGGCGCCTATCCGCTCTACGGCACGCTGGAAACCGCGCCGCAGCAGCCGAGCGCCGAACTCTTCGCCAAGCAGGGTGATGCCTATGGCGCGGTCGTAGCACCCCTGCTGCTCGACCGGCTCGGCGTCGCCATCGGCGACGAGGTGCTGCTCGGCACAGTGAAGCTGAAGATCACCGCGACGCTGGTGCGCGAACCCGATGCCGTGTCGGAAGGGTTTGGCTTCGCGCCGCGCCTGATGCTCTCGGAAGACGCGCTGACGGCAAGTGGCCTGGTGCAGACCGGCAGCCTCGTCGAAAACGCCTATCGCGTGCGGCTTGCCGACCAGAGCCTTTCGCTGTCCAAGGTCCGCGCCGATGCCAACAAGGCGTTTCCGAAGGCCGGCTGGTCGATCCGCACGTCGAACAGCGCCGCCCCCTCGCTGACGGCCAACATCACCCGTTTCTCGCAGTTCCTGACGCTGGTCGGCCTCACCGCGCTGATCGTCGGCGGTGTCGGCGTGGCCAATGCTGTGCGCGCCTATCTGGATTCCAAGCGCGCCGTCATCGCGACCTTCAAGTGCCTGGGTGCGCCCGCCTCGCTGGTGGCGCTGATCTATCTCACGCAAATCGCGCTGATCGCCGCCGTCGGTATCGCCATCGGCCTGGTTGCCGGCGCGCTGATGCCGATGGTCGCGATGCGCTTCCTCGACGGCGTGCTGCCGGTGCCGGCGGAAACGGCGCTCTATCCGTCGGCGCTGCTGCTTGCGGCCGTCTTCGGCCTGCTGACGGCGCTCGCCTTCGCCATCCTGCCGCTCGGCCATGCCCGCGAAGTGCCGGCGACAGCGCTGTTCCGCGAGCAGGGTTTTCAGAAGAGCCGCCTGCCGAGCTGGCCCTATCTCTTGGGGGCGGCGGTGTTTCTCGCAGCCCTTGCCGGCCTTGCCATCGTCACGGCCTATGACCGCTATATCGCCATGGTCTTCCTCGGCGCGATCGCCTTTGCCTTCGTCGTGCTGCGCGTCGTCGCCATGCTGATCACGATGCTGGCCAGGCGCAGCCCGCGCGTCAATTCGCCGTCGCTGCGGCTTGCCATCGGCAATATCCACCGGCCCGGCGCACTCACCGCCTCCGTCGTGCTGTCGCTCGGCCTCGGCCTTGCGCTGCTCGTTACGCTGACGTTGATCGACGGAAACCTGCGCCGCGAACTCACCGGCAACCTGCCGGAGCGGGCGCCGAACTTCTTCTTCGTCGATATCCAGGGCAGCGAGCTCGACGGGTTCCGCGACGTGCTGAAGAGCAACATGCCCGACGGCAAGATCATCGAGGTGCCGATGCTGCGCGGCCGGGTGATGGAGCTGAACGGCGTCGACGTCGCCAAGGTCAAGGTGCCCCAGGGCGGGCAATGGGTGCTGCGCGGCGACCGCGGCATCACCTATGCCAAGCGCGTGCCGGAGAATTCGACGCTCGCGGAGGGTCAATGGTGGCCGGAGGATTATGCCGGTGAACCGCTCGTTTCCTTCGCCGCCGAAGAGGGCAAGGAACTCGGGCTGAAGATCGGCGATACCGTGACGGTCAACGTGCTCGGCCGCAACATCACCGCGCGCATCGCCAATTTCCGCACGGTCGAGTGGGAATCGCTGTCGATCAATTTCGTCATGGTCTTCTCGCCCAACACATTCGCCGGCGCGCCGCATGCCTGGCTGGCCACGATGATCGACCCGAAAGCGAGCGCCGAGCAGGAAGCCGCGACGCTGAAAGCCGTCACCAACGCCTTCCCGACGATCACCACGGTGCGCGTCAAGGACGCGCTCGACGTGGTCAACGAACTGGTCGGGCAGCTCGCGACGGCGATCCGCGCGGCGGCGGCGGTGGCGCTCATCGCCTCCGTGCTGGTGCTGGCCGGCGCGCTTGCGGCCGGCAACCGGGCGCGCGTGCACGATGCCGTGGTGCTCAAGACGCTGGGCGCGACGCGGGCGACGCTCATCCGGGCCTTCAGCTACGAATATCTGATGCTCGGGCTGGCCACCGCCGTCTTCGCGCTTCTGGCCGGCGGCGCGGCGGCCTGGTTCGTGGTGAGCACGATCATGAAGCTGCCGTCGAGCTTCCTGCCCGATGTCGCCGTGATGACGGTGGTGACGGCGCTCGTCATGACCGTCGGCATCGGCCTTGCCGGCACCTGGCGCATTCTGGGACAGAAGGCGGCACCGGTGCTGCGCGAACTCTAGAATCATGCGCCCGCGGCCTCCCGTCAGGGTCGCGGGTCTTGTGCGCAACACAATTCATGCTCATATTTATCCTAGGCAAGCTGGAGCCCCGCAGCGGCTGCCTGGACCCCGCGGTGCGTTTCGAAAACCGGAACGAATAAGCGGGAGCCCGACACCGTAAACACTAGGGGCTTTACCGAGAGGAAAACATGGCTGATCTCCGCAACTACCAGACCCGCCCGGCAAATGCCGGCGCCCAGGCCGGTGCCGTCATCGACGAGGGCCTGCGCAGCTACATGCTGCGGGTCTACAACCTCATGGCCTTCGGTCTCGCGATCACCGGTCTCGTGGCGTATTTCGCCTCGCAGGCTGCCTTCGCCGATGGCCAGCTGACCGCGTTCGGCCAGGCGATCTATGTGAGCCCGCTGAAGTGGGTTGTCATGCTCGCCCCGCTGGCGCTGGTCTTCTTCCTGAGCTTCCGCATCCACACGATGAGCGTTTCCGCCGCGCAGACGACCTTCTGGGTCTATGCCGGCCTGATGGGCCTGTCGCTGTCGTCGATCTTCCTGATCTACACCGGCGCCAGCATCGCACAGACCTTCTTCGTCTCCGCCGCCGCCTTCGGCGCGCTGTCACTGTTCGGCTACACGACGAAGCGTGACCTGTCCGCCATGGGCTCGTTCCTGATCATGGGCCTGTTCGGCCTGATCATCGCCTCGCTCGTCAACCTGTTCCTGCAGTCGTCGGCGCTCGATTTCGCGATCTCGGCGATCGGCGTTCTGGTCTTCGCCGGCCTGACGGCCTGGGATACGCAGAAGATCAAGGAAATGTATTTCGAAGCAGACGACGCTGCCGTGGCCGGCCGCAAGGCCATCATGGGTGCGCTGACGCTCTACCTCGATTTCATCAACCTCTTCCTGTTCCTGCTGCGTTTCCTCGGAAACCGCGAATAAACCGGGAAGCCGAAGGGCTGAATGCGAAACCCCGCCTGAAAAGGCGGGGTTTTTGTTTGGGATAGGAAATGACGACGCCCAGGTCCCAATATCCGTGAGCGGGGTTACGTCTCGACGAGGCGCAGCACCTTGTCGAAAACCTTGAGCACCTGCTTCAGCTCGTGGCCGCGTTTCAGGATCGTGCCGTGCTGGTTGATGACGCTGTAGGCGCCCTGCTTGGCGGCGAGCTTGGGATCTTTCTCGATGCGGTAGAGCGGCATTTCGCCGGAGCGCTTGAAGACGGAGAACACCGCCTTGTCGCGCATATGATCGATGGCGTAGTCGCGCCATTCGCCCTCGCCGACCATGCGGCCATAGACCCAGAGGATCGCATCGAGCTCGCGTCGATGGAAGGTTACGGGCAGCGGATCCTTGCTGCTCCGGTATTCTCTGAGGTCGACCACGACATCGGAAGCCTGCAAATCCGGCTGATCAGTCATCGAATCTCCGCACCTTTTCTGTGACGGCACGGTGACAGTGTGCCTGACCGGAGATGAAATGCAAGGCTGCGGGGCAAGACAGGGCGCCGGATTTGCAATTTCGCAAAAATCCGTCCTGCCGCATTTCAGACAAACAGACGCCCAAATTTAAGGAGAGAGTTCGCCCGTCGCAGCCTGTCCCGGCCATCCGCTTCCCGCGGAAACCGGCCGATCCGGCGAGCGTCTGTCGAAGTTGCCCTGTATTCCGTTGCCGGTAACTTCGTCCAGGTCCGGTCCGTCTCCTTCGAACCCTCAAGCCCCAGCCCCTCGAAGTAGCCGGACCGGACCTCCCCAAACGGGGAGGGTTATCGGGTCGCTTTTTCTCCGGTCAGCACGGTCGCACCCAGAATGGCGCCGGGCGTATCGGCCGTTTTCATGCGTTGCAGCAGGATGGCGCAGCCGCCGGCTTTCTTTTTCTTCTTCAGCATATCGGCGGGAAGCACGAGGTTCGTCTCCTTGCCCTCCCACATGCCGATCGTCTCCATATCGGTGACGGCGTGCCAGTAGTTGATCGTCTTGCCGCGGTTCTCGCCGGTGTCGATGTTGATCGTGCGCTCACGCTCGAAATAGGCGATCAGGATATTGGCCTTGCCCTCGCCTGCACCGACGCGGATGCGCAGCTCGTCGTTCTTCACCTCGACATCGACGGGCACGTCCAGACCCTTGCCTTCGGCAGGCATCGCTTCCATGCGGTTGCGGATGCCGGCAATGTCGGCACCGTTGATGTGTTCGCGACCGTTCAGAACGGCCTGGGGCGTATAGACGCCATTGCGGCCGAACATGCGGGCATAGGCATATTGCCGGTCGGTATTGTCCTTGGAGGCCAGCGTGTCGGCCCAGCCGAGATAGTTCCAGTAATCGACATGGTAGGAGAGCGCCACGACCTTGCCTTCGCGGGCAAGCTGCTCCAGCGCCTTGTCGGCCGGCGGGCAGGACGAGCAGCCCTGGCTGGTGAAGAGCTCGACGACACCCTTGGGCTTGATGGCTTCCTCGGCGGAGGCGGTGCTGGCTCCGAGCATCAGCAGGATTGCCAGACATTCCGGTCTATACAGTCTCGGCATGATCATTTCCAATGAAGCGCCGGCAAAGGCCAGCCTTTTGAAGTCGTCATACGCGCTTGCCGCTTCAACAGGAAGTCACGATGGAGTGAGATTTTTCCCTCCTAAAACGAAAAATGCCGGGGTTGAGGCCCCGGCATTTCTTGTTTCACGCTGAAAAAGATCAGGCAGCGAGGTCTCTGAGAACGGTCTGCAGGATGCCGCCGTTGTTCATGTAGGTGACCTCGTCGAGCGTATCGATGCGGCAGAGCAGCGGAACGTCCTTCACCGTGCCGTCCGAGTAGGTGATCTTGGCGATCTTCTTCTCGCGCGGCTTGATGTCACCTTCCAGGCCCTCGATCGTGACGATCTCGTCGCCCTTGAGGTCGAGCGAGGCCCAGGTCGTGCCGTCCTCGAAGACGAAGGGCACGATGCCCATGCCGACGAGGTTGGAACGGTGGATGCGCTCGAAGGACTGCGCCACCACGGCCTTGACGCCGAGCAGGTTGGTGCCCTTGGCCGCCCAGTCGCGCGACGAGCCGTTGCCGTATTCGACGCCGGCGAAGATGACGAGCGGAACGCCCTCGGCCTTGTACTTCATGGCCGCATCGTAGATCGAAAGCTCTTCCTTGGTCGGGTAATGGATGGTGTAGCCACCTTCCTTGCCGTTCGGGCCGAGCATGTGGTTGCGGATGCGGATATTGGCGAAGGTGCCGCGCATCATGACTTCATGGTTGCCGCGGCGCGTGCCGTACTGGTTGAAGTCGGCGACCGCGACGCCGTTGTCGGTGAGGTAGGCACCGGCCGGCGAGGCGGCCTTGATCGAACCGGCCGGCGAAATGTGGTCGGTGGTGATCTTGTCGCCGAAGAGACCGAGGACGCGGGCGCCTTCGATGTTCTTGAGGCCCGAGCCGGTCTTGCCCATGCCGACGAAATAGGGCGGGTTCTGCACATAGGTCGACTTGTCGTCCCAGGCATAGGTCTGTCCCTCGGGAACCTGCACGGCCTGCCAGTTCTCGTCGCCCTTGAACACGTCGGCGTATTTCGAGGCATAGAGCTCGCGCGTGACGTATTTCATGATGAACTCCTGGATCTCCTTGGAGGAGGGCCAGATGTCCTTGAGGTAGACGGGGTTGCCGTTCTGGTCTTCGCCGATCGGCTCCTTGGTCAGGTCCTTCTGGACGGAACCGGCGAGCGCATAGGCGACGACGAGCGGCGGCGAGGCGAGGTAGTTCGCCTGCACATCCGGCGAGATGCGGCCTTCGAAGTTACGGTTGCCGGAGAGAACGCCGGCGGCGATCAGGCCCTTGTCGTTGATCGTCTTGGAGATCGGCGCCGGCAGCGGGCCGGAATTGCCGATGCAGGTCGTGCAGCCGAAGCCGACGAGGTTGAAGCCGAGCTTGTCGAGATCGGCCTGCAGGCCGGACTTGGCAAGGTATTCGCCGACGACCTGGGATCCCGGTGCCAGCGACGTCTTGACCCACGGCTTGGTCTTCAGGCCCTTGGCAACCGCGTTGCGGGCAAGAAGGCCGGCGGCGATGAGGACCGACGGGTTGGACGTGTTGGTGCAGGACGTGATGGCGGCAATGGCGACATCGCCGTGGCCGATATCGTAGTCCGTGCCTTCGACCGCGTAGCGGTTCGAAAGCTGGCCGGGCTTCTTGTAGTCGTTTTCAAGGGCCGTCGCGAAGTTCGGCGCGATGGTTTCGAGCGGGATGCGGCCTTCCGGACGCTTCGGGCCGGCCATGGCGGGCACGACGTCGCCGAGATCGAGTTCGAGCGTGTCGGTGAAGACGAGGTCGGACCCGTCGTTGTCACGCCACATGCCCTGGGCCTTCGAATAGGCTTCGACGAGCGCGATGCGCTGTTCTTCGCGGCCGGACATGGTGAGGTAGTTGACGGTTTCGCCGTCGACCGGGAAGAAGCCGCAGGTCGCGCCGTATTCCGGGCCCATATTGCCGATCGTCGCACGGTCGGCGAGCGTCATGTTGTCGAGGCCGGGGCCGAAGAATTCGACGAACTTCGAGACCACGCCCTTCTTGCGCAGCATCTGCACGACCATCAGCACGAGGTCGGTCGCGGTGACGCCTTCCTTGAGCTTGCCGGTCAGCTTGAAGCCGATGACCTCAGGCAGAAGCATGGAGACCGGCTGGCCGAGCATGGCCGCTTCCGCCTCGATCCCGCCCACGCCCCAGCCGAGAACGCCGAGGCCGTTGATCATGGTCGTGTGGCTGTCCGTGCCGACACAGGTATCCGGGTAG
>CBFGOD010000233.1:0-7042 GCA_965650295.1 uncultured Shinella sp.
CTGATCTCGCCGCGTTTTCAGTAGCCAAGCCAGTCCATGAGCCGATGATACTGCATAGCGACTTGCAGGGCGGGTTGGCGCATGCCGTGGAATGGGATCGTCCGGATCGGCGTTTCCGGATACCATCCCTCGTCCGCCTTGCCGGCGATTTTGTGCGCCAGCCAGGCGCCCGACCGGTTTGCCAGGGCGACGCCGCGTCCATTGTAGCCAAGCATGACGTGAAGGGCGGGCTCGGGCTGGTGATAGTGCGGCAGGAAATCGTGTGTCACGCATACCAGTCCCTTCCAATGGTTCTCGATCGGTATCCCCTTGAGTTCAGGAAAGATGCCGTGGAGGACGCTTTCCAGGACAGCATAGTCGGACATTTTCGAGCTCTCGTCCGATTTGGCGCCGAACGAGGCCCGGCCTCCCATCACAATGCGATCGCCTTCGCCCCTGCGGAAGTAGAGAACGAGGCGGCGGCTGTCGTAGACGGTGTGCCCGTTGGGCAGGATGCGGGAAGCCAGCGACGCCGGCAGCGGTTTGGTCGCGATCTGGAAGCTGTTGACCGGGATGAGTGATCGGGCGAGGCGTGGGACGAGGGTGTCCGTATAGCCGTTTGTTGCGACGACCACGCTCTTGCAACGCAGCTGTCCGCGCGGAGTGGAGACCACCCAATCCGATCCTGATCGCTCCAGCGCCGTGGCGCGCGTGCGTTGATGGATACGGACCCCTTTCGCGATTGCCGCGCACGCCAGGCCGCGGGCAAGATCCAGCGGCTGGACGCTGCCGCCCCTGGGGTCGATCAACCCGCCGGAGTATCTCGATGAGCCAACCACGCGCTTGACGTCGTCGGGTCCGAGTTCCTCGATGGAGACACCTTCCTTGGCGAGCGTCTGTCCGGCCGCCCGAAGCGACTTGAGTGCCTGGGCGTTGTGGGCCAGCCGTACGAGGCCGGGGCGCCGTTGGCCGCACTGGATGCCTAGCCGATCGATCAGGGCGAACAGAAAATCGGGCGCGCCCTGGCCCATCCGGTAAAGCGCCATTCCCTGTTCCCCGAACTTCGAGGTCAGCGATGCCGCGTCATGTTTCAGGCCGGGATTAACCTGACCGCCGTTCAAGCCGCTTGCACCGAAACCAACGGTCTGGGCTTCGAGGATGGCGGACTTCACGCCGGCTTCGGCCAGATGAAGCGCTGCCGACAGACCGGTGAAGCCGCCGCCTATGATGGCGACGTCGACGCTATGATCGCCGAACAGTTCCGACGCTTGAAACGAATCTGACGTCGCGCTGGAAGCCCAGAAGCTATTATTTGACATGATTTCAGTATCCCAGTGCGCAGCCGTCTTTGCGTGGATCGGAGGCTCCATGCAGCACCCCTGTCTTCCATTCGATCCGCACGATTTGTCCACCGCCGATGGGCCGGGAAGCGCGCTGCATTTCGTATCCACGGCGCGTCAGGGCCTCCCTCACCGAAGGCGGTATCGTGTTCTCATGCTCCACAATCGTGGTCCCGGGGATCGGGAATAGGCGCGGCGCATCAATGGCGGACTGCACGTCCATGCCATCCTTCAAGATGCGGCTGAGCACATGGGCATGTCCCATCGCCTGATAGTGCCCGCCCATCACGCCGAATGCCATGGTGGCGCGACCGTCCTGCGTGGCGAGGCCGGGAATGATGGTGTGCATCGGCTGCCGGTTTGGGCGCAGCGCATTCGGATGGCTGCCATCCAGTGAAAAGCTCTGGCCCCGGTTGTGGAGCATGATGCCGCTGTGGTTCGTCATGATGCCGCTGCCAAATGGTGAGAAGATCGAGTTTATGAAGCTTGCGACATTCCGATCCTTGTCGATAACCGCAATAAATACGGTATCGCTGTGCGGAAGTCCCGCCAGTGACGGACGCAACAGCGCTCTGCCGTCGATGTCGATGGCCGCTGCGAGCTTGCGGGCATAGGAACGTGTCAGGATTCCGCTCTCGTCGTCCGGCGTATCCTGCGAGAGGTAGGCGTCCCTCACCGAATAGGCCAACCGGGCAACCTCGACCTCGACGCTCAGGCGCTTGACAGACAAGGGGTCCTGATCGAGATCGAGTTCACTTAGGATGTTGAGGATCAATTGTGCGATAACGCCCTGTCCGGGCGGAGGGCACTCATGGATATCATGTCCGTGATAGTCGGTGCGGATGGGCGTCGTATAGGCACCCCGGTGCGCCCGGAGGTCCTGCTCGGTGTGGACGCCGCCGAGTGTCTGAAGCGTCTCGACGATATCGGAGGCGATTGGTCCGGCATAGAGGGCGTCAGGCCCCTCCTTGCCGATCCGTTCGAGCGTGGCTGCCAACTCCGGCTGGGCGTGAATTTCTCCGGCCACCGGAGCCCTTCCGTTCGGAAGCATGATGCGAGCTGCATTGGCGTTACGTGCCAGAAAATCGGCCTGCTGCTCCCAGTCGTGAGCCATGCGCGGTGAGACCACGTAGCCGTTGCGCGCCGCGTCGATAGCGGGACGCAGGAGCTCGCCGAGTTCCAGCGATCCATGGTCGCTGGACAGTTGCGTCCAGGCATCGATGGCGCCCGGTACGGTGACCGCGTAGGGTGATCCGCGCTGAATGGAGGTTACGCCGGAATTCCTCCTTAGGATCGATGCGTCCGTCGCAGCCGGCGTGCGGCCGGCGCCGTTGAAGGATACGACATCGTTGCCGCCGCCCGGCGCGTAGAGGGCAAAGCAATCGCCGCCGATGCCGGTGGAGCCCGGCTCGACCACGCACTGCATGGCGCAGGCGGCAATCGCGGCATCCATCGCATTGCCGCCGCGTCTCATGATGTCGATCGCGACCAGCGTTGCGGCAGGGTGGGAGGTTGCTGCCATGCCATTGTGGGCCATGGCAACCGAGCGACCGGGTTTCTCGAAGTCTCTCACGATTGTCCTTTCAACTGGAATTATCGCACGATCGCATAAGCAGGCTGACGCGGGTCCGCGCCGGCGCGCAGGAAACCAGGTCGCGGCTCTGCCAGGATTGCTTCAACGGAAGCAACCAGGCGCGTATAGTCCGGGTATCGCTCGATGCGATGGCCCCGCGATTCCAAATCCTGCAGCGTGCTCTCGGGAATTCGGCTCTCTGCACCCATCAGGCCGGGATAGTGGTTGTACGGTGCGAAGGAAGATGGGAAGCTGTAAGAGCGCACGCGCGGTGCGTCGATCGCTTCTTGGATGTCGATGCCGAAATGGAAGATGTTCAGGAATACCTGCAGCATCGACTGCACCTGGGCATCGCCTCCGGGCGCACCGAACGGCATAACCGAACCGTCATCGCGAATGACAATCGCCGGGTTGGGTGTCAGGCGCGGACGGCGGCCGGGACCCATGCCGGAAGGATGGCTCGGGTCTGGACGTGACTGGGTCCCGCGCGCAGACGGCACGAAGCCGAGGCCGGGGACGACAGGGGAGCGCCAAGATGCATCGGACGGCGTTGCGGAGAAGGCATTTCCCCACTTGTCCACCACGCAGCAATATGACGTATCCGGATCGCGAACAGGCGACCCCTGCGCTGTGTTGTAGTGAGGGCCGTTACCACCGAAGAGCGGCGGCGGCATGTCCGGCATCGCGACTTTCGGGTCGATTTGCTTGAGGCGCTTGGCGATGTGCTCGGCGCTGTGTAGCCGTTCGAGCGGGACCTCGATATAATTGGGATCGCCGTAATGATACTCACGATCCGCGAAGACGCATTTGAAGACCTCCATGAGCAGATGGAGATAGTCGGCTTCGTTGTGTTTCAGCCCGTCGAGGCCGGCCTGGTCCATCATCAGCAATGATTGGATCAACGTTGGTCCCTGGCACCACGGGCCGCAAGTCACCAACTCGAGATCGCGCCAGCGGGCTGTGATGACGGGTTCGTAGGGGCTGCGGAAATGGGCCAGGTCGTCCCGGGACAGAAATCCGCCTTCTTCCTTCTGATGCCGTACGATCCGTTCAGCTATGTCGCCGACATAGAACGCCGCTCTGGCCGCTTCCAAGCCGCACACTCGGCCGCGTCGCGCCGAGGCTCGCTCCTCGTCGGCCATGAACTGGATTGTTGCGGCGAGGTCCGTCTGGACAAATCGTTCGCCGACTTTCGGCACGCGGCCATTGGGAATGAAAATTTCAGCGTTCGAGGGCCAACGCAGAAAGTCGGCATGGTGCTTTTCCAATTCCTTGGAGAGGAACGGGAATACTGAAAATCCGTCACGAGCGAACTCGATGGCTGCCGCGGCGACCTCGCCGAAGCTCATCGTGCCGAAGTCCCGCAGTGCGGTGATCCAGGCATCGGGAGCGGCGGGGACAACCGTGCGCCTGACCCCATAAGGCATCTCTCCGTCATGCTCGCGCATGAAGATGTCCGGCGGGATGGACATCGGCCAATGGCCAAGGCCGGCAATGCTGACGATGCGACCGTCGCCGGTGCGGATCATGATCGGTGCCACGCCGGCAAAATTCACCTCGTCCGGATGGAGAACGCCAAGCGCTATGCCGGCGCAACAACCAGCATCGACCGCATTGCCGCCGGCCTCGAGTATCGCCATACCCGCTGCGGCGGCCAGGTAGTGCCCAGCCGAAACGGCGTGTTGATTTCCATAGAGAGTGGGGCGCATGGCACCTTCCGAAATGGCCGCGTAGGCGGCGTGGTCCAAAATTGCCGCGTGACGCAGCAAGGCAAGCCTGCCCCAAGAAATAACTTCTTGCAATTAAAATCTTTATCCTGATAAAGAATGTTTGCGCAGCGGTTTTCGCGCATTCCCCTTTAAATCGGCAGGTCATCTCGATGAATCACAGCATGTCATCCACTTACCCAACGATCGAGTTGCTCATTGCGGGCCGCTGGCGCGGGTCTTCGGACGGGGCAAGCGCCCCGGTCCTCAATCCGGCGACGGAAGAGGAGGTCGGACGCGTGCCGACCGCGACGCAAGCGGATCTGGAAGAGGCGGTGCAATCGTCGGCGCGGGCATTCAGTTCGTGGAGGCGCTCGGCTCCCTACACGCGTTACCTGATCCTGCGCGAAGCGGCAAAGCTGTTGCTGGAGCGTTCCGACGAGATCGGGCGCATCATGACGATCGAGCAGGGCAAGCCGATCGCGCAGGCACAGTCTGAGGCCGCCAACGGTGCGGAGATCATCGACTGGTTCGCCGAGGAGGCGCGACGCATCTGCGACCGGATCATTCCGGCACGGGGCGACAATATCGAGCAGCGGCTTGTGCGCGAGCCGATCGGCCCGGTCGCCGCCTTCACACCGTGGAACTTCCCGGTGAATCAGGCGGTGCGGAAAATCTGCGCAGCCGTCGCGGCGGGCTGCACCATCGTTCTCAAGGGGCCGGAAGACACACCGGCCAGCTGTGCCGCACTCGTGAGAGCGTTTACTGATGCTGGCTTGCCGGATGGCGTCATCAATCTTGTCTATGGCGATCCAGCGCAGATCTCCAGTTACCTTATTTCGCATCCGGTCATTCGCAAAGTCTCCTTCACCGGTTCGACGGCTGTCGGAAAACAGCTGGCGTCGCTGGCGGGAAGCCACATGAAACCGAGCACCATGGAACTGGGCGGGCATGGGCCGGTCCTCGTATTCGGCGACGCCGATATAGACCGTGCCGTCAAGATACTTGCCGGGGTGAAGTTCCGTAACGCCGGCCAAGTCTGCACGTCGCCGACACGCTACATAGTGCAGGAAGAAGTCATGGCACCCTTCCTTTCGGCATTCACTGAGGCAGCGAGCAAGCTCAAGGTGGGCAATGGGCTCGATCCCGAGACGCAGATGGGTCCGCTCGCGCATGCCCGTCGCCTGACCGCGATGGAAACCCTCGTTGCCGATGCCGTTTCGCATGGTGGCAGGATCGAGACCGGCGGCAAGCGCATCGGAAATCGAGGTTATTTCTTCGAGCCGACGGTGATTGCCGATACGCCGCCCAGCGCGCGGATCATGAACGAAGAGCCGTTCGGTCCGGTCGCCCTGATCAATGGCTATCGGTCGGAGGAGGAGATGTTGGCAGAGGCGAACAGGCTGCCTTATGGCCTGGCATCCTATGCCTACACCGGCCCTTCGCGCCGCATCCAGGAACTTGCCAAGCAGCTTGATGCCGGGATGGTGTCGATCAACCACCACAATCTCGGGCTGCCGGAAGTGCCGTTTGGCGGCATCCGAGATTCCGGCCATGGCAATGAGGGCGGCGGCGAGGCGCTGAACGCCTATCTGGTCGACAAGTACGTGACCCACTACGTGCTCTGATCGTTCGGGTCATGAGCAACGGCCGCCTTCCTAATCGGAGGCGGCCGTTTTCTGTCGGGTGGTGTTGGTAGGTGCAAGAGGAAATCCGGTGACGCGCCTGTTACAGGCCGGCTGCGATCGCAGAGAGCGTGATTGCGTCGTCCTGATGCCGTTGGAGCATGTGGCCGGGTTGCTTGCGGACGTTCTGGGCGAATGGATCGATAATATCAGTCCGAATTCGGGCGAGGGTTTCAATCGTCGCAAGGCCGAGAAACGGCGTCACGACAGGGTTGTATCCGCCCTCGTGGCAGAAGACGAGCCTGCCGCCGCATAGCCTGTCCGCGGCCGCCATCACATGCTCAGTCATCATCCGGAAGCTGTCGGAATGCAGGATCATGCGGCCAAGGAGGTCGTGCGCGCCTGCATCGAGGCCTGACGCCACGATGATCAGCGATGGCCGAAACCGGTCGAGGGCCGGCAGTACCACGCGTTCGAACGCGGTACGATAGGCGCCGTCGCCCGAACCCGGCGGCAGCGATATGTTGATCGTGGTGCCACGGCCTTCGTCCGCACCCACCTCGTCGGGCAGACCACCGCCGCCGGCGAAGAGGAGCTCCTGATGCAGCGAGATCGCCAGAACTCTTGGATCTTTCCAAAAGATTTGCTGGGTGCCGTTGCCGTGATGGACATCCCAGTCGACGATCGCGATGCGATCGAGCTTCCGGACGTCCAGTGCGTGCAGCGCAGCTATGGCGACGTTGTTGACGATGCAGAAGCCCATACCGCCATTGCGCTCGGCATGGTGGCCGCATGGCCTGACAAGGGCGTAGGCATTGT